>NZ_JBDFXP010000004.1:0-183830 GCF_040911965.1 Phocaeicola sp. RTP21359st1_B8_RTP21360_211022 | reverse complement strand
TAGAGCTTTTTTCTTATATAGACTTGCTAAATTATATGCTTAAATATAAAATCCCTCAGATTGTTACGTTGACCCGTATTCATCTTCCTCAAATAGTGCTAAAAAAGAGAATTCTGATAGCCAACTACCTGACTATCAGAATTCTCTTTGGAGCGGCAAACGGGATTCGAACCCGCGACCCTCAGCTTGGGAAGCTGATGCTCTACCAACTGAGCTACTGCCGCATCTCTAAAACGGAAACAAAAGTAATATATATTTTTCAACCGACCAAATATAAGCAAACAATATTTACTATAACCATCAAGATTTCTGCTCTCCTGTTTATATCGACAGCTTTATGCATATCCTGTGTATGGATAAACCGATCCTTATCTCCAATAAAAGGTTTATAGACTATCTCTCCAAAATAAACATGAGGACCTCCAAAACGGCAATTCAAGATACCTGCTAAAGCAGACTCCGGATAACCTGAATTAGGACTCGCATGCCGGTTACCATATTTACCTACAAATCTCAGCAAACCGGGACGCCCTGCACACAGCACCATTAAAAATGCAGTTAGACGAGCCGGAATATAGTTCGCCATATCATCAATATGTGCAGCGACACAACCAAACTGAAGATAACGTTCATTCCTATAGCCTATCATAGAGTCAAGCGTATTAACCATCTTATAAGCAAGCATACCGGGAACTCCCAAAAGCAAATACCAGAATAATGGAGCAATAACCCCATCACTCAAATTCTCAGCCAATGTTTCCAAAGCAGCCGTACGCACTTCCTGATCTGTCAGTTCCGAAGTATCACGCCCTACAATACGGGAAACCTGCTTTCTTCCTTCCTCCAAAGAATGATCCGCAGCCAAAAAAACCTGCCTTACTTCGTTGATAAGTGTAGTTCCTGCCAAACAATAGAAAACAAGCACAGCAGAGAGAATAATACCCAACCAACGGTTTAGCACAAACAGATAATGCAATACCAAAACAGATCCTGCATACACTAGCAAAATAAGCATAATGGCCGCCACCCCTCCTTTCAACATCCGATGTGTCCCACAGTTCCATCGTTTCTCACAAAAAGAGATCAGCTTCCCGAATCCTACCACTGGATGCGGCAATCCTATCGGATCCCCAAGCAATTTATCTAATATCCATCCTATCAACAACGGAAGAATTAATACATATATGTCCATTTCTTTATACTTTCTACCAGTTTGTCATTTTCTTCCGGAGTTTGTGTAGCAATACGGAAGAAGTGTTCATTCAGCCCTTCAAAATTGGATGCGTCACGAATAAGAATTCCCTGCTCTGTTGCCAGATATTCTTTCAAAGCCGCCGCCTTTCCCATCCGCAATTGAACTAACATATAGTGAGTATCCGATGGCCAGATCTCCATTCCCCCTATTGAAAGTAAAGATTGAACTAATCTCTCTTTTTCCCTCAATAACAAAGAGATATCTATATCATATTGAGAAGAAGACAATAAATAATGCCCGGCCTCTATAGCCAACTGATTAACAGACCAAGGCATCCGCTGTGTCCGGATTTCATGTAGCAGTTCTTTACATGCAGTGATATATCCTAAACGCAAGCCGGGCACGGCAAAACGTTTTGTCATGGAATGCAACAGAATAACATTCGGAAATTCCGCAGCCTCCTTGGCTGTAAGCAAAGCCTTCTGTGTAAAGAATTCATACGACTGGTCCATGATAAAAATACGCTGCGGATTTTGTTTTATACAGGCTGTCAAGACTTCCTTCTCCCTAAGCTCTCCTGTGGGATTATTAGGATTACATAACCATATCAACCTCCCCCTATCCGGCAAACGGTTCAAATTATATATAGGAACCACTTTATGACCATGCAGACGACAAGCATCCGCATATTCGCTGAAAGTGGGCATCAAGATAGCCGAAATCTGATTCCTGAATGTCTGAGCTATTAAATAAATGGCTTCCGTAGCCCCATTGGTCACACAAACCTCTTCAGACGAAAGATGAAACCGTTCCGCTAAAACCTTTTCCAACGAATAAGGTTCCGGTTCGGGGTACGTACGGATACTTTCCATCTGCTGAAACAAATGTTGATGTAATCCGCTATGGTCTACATGATTATATACGTTTGAACTGAAATTTATCTTTATTGCTTTATACTTATAAGCATCATCACCATGTCCTTCAATCATTCCCACTCATTATTTGGTACAACAAAGGCAGATTAAGATGACTGCGTACATGCTCTGCCAATTTATCATATTGTTCTTCTTTATAAGTCCGGTAATCCAACACCGTATGACACTCCAGTTTTTCTGCGTATGGTTCCAGCAAATAATCTATAAATGCCTGATTATCCAATATTCCATGAATATAACTTCCCATACATTTTTGGTTTACAAAACAACCGTCCTCTCCACCGTCTTCCAGTTTATTCAAAGGAACTACAGCCTCCCCCGGAACCGGGCGGGTTTCTCCCATGTGTATTTCATATCCTTGGCAAGTTTCCGCATTCTCAAGAAAATGAAAATTCACCTGCCGCGTCACCTTCTCCCCTTGCATCGTAGTAATGACGGGAAGCAGTCCCAGTCCCGGCAATTGACGGATCTCTCCCTCCACTCCTTCCGGATCGTGAATCTCAAGTCCCATCAATTGGTATCCCCCACAAATTCCCATTACAGTAACCCCTTCCCTATGCGCACGTAGGACAGCTTGCGCCACCCCGTTCCGTCTCAACTCATACAAGTCATCCAAAGTGCTTTTGCTGCCAGGAAGCAGAATAATATCAGCTTTGGCCAGATCTTCCGTATTATTGGTATAATAAAGGTGCACCCGTTCATCCCGTTCCAATCTGTTGAAATCTGTAAAGTTTGAGAGATGACGCAACAGAACAACTGCTATGTTTATTTTGCCTTCCACGGCTTGCATCCGTTTATAGTCCAAGCCTACGGAATCCTCTTCCTCAATATGTATATTTCTATAATAAGGTATTATTCCCAAGACAGGAATACCACATAAATCCTCCATCATCTTCACACCAGACTCAAACAAACGGATATCCCCTCTGAATTTATTAATGATTACTCCTTTTATACGTTTCTTGTCCTCAGGAGTTTGTAACATGACCGAACCATAGACACTGGCAAATACTCCTCCCCGGTCAATATCAGCTACCAAAATCACATCCGCATCCGCATAACAGGCCATCGGCATATTCACCAAATCAGTATCCCGCAGATTTATTTCGGAAATACTCCCTGCTCCCTCCATTACAATAGGGTTATAACGTGCGGCAAGACGGTCAAAGGCTGCGTTTACCTCCTGCCTCAGCTCTTCACGTCCCTCCTTGCGAAAATACTCAAAAGCGTTACGATTACCGATGGGACGACCGTTTAATACCACTTGCGAAGTATGATCGGAACTGGGTTTCAACAACAAAGGATTCATGTCCGTATGACAAGGGACTCCAGCCGCTTCGGCCTGTACAGCTTGTGCACGCCCTATTTCCAACCCTTCCGGAGTGGCATATGAATTCAGTGCCATATTCTGTGCCTTAAAAGGTGCCGGTCGATAACCGTCCTGTTTAAAAATGCGGCATAATGCAGCAGCGATGACACTTTTGCCAACATCACTGCCTGTTCCTGCCAACATAATCGGGTGTAAATTCTTTTTCATCACTCTTTCTTCTTTCTTTTATATGCAAAGGACTGCCACTTTTCTTCCGTCCAGTTCTGTTGTTGCATCTCATAACGGGCCATAACAAAAAACAAATCGGACAGCCGGTTGATAAACCGAAGAATTATCTCCGGTAACGGATCTTGTTTATGCAAAGTCCATAATCTCCGTTCAGCCCGGCGTGCCACCGTCCTAGCAAACTGCAGCTGCGCTGATACCGGCGTTCCTCCGGGAAGGATAAAGGAACTATTATCCTCCATCTGTTCCATCAATGTATCCATTGCTTCCTCACAAAAAGAGCATAAATCATCAGGCAAGATATTAGGATTCCCTTCACGGATAGTTGATGGTGTAGCCACATGGCTCATCACTGCCATCATGTTTTTCTGAATTGAAAAAAGCAAGGATTGCCATTCGTGCTCCTGAGGTAAAAACGAACGCACAATTCCTATAACAGCATTCAACTCATCAATACATCCATTAGCTTCAATGCGGATATCATCTTTAAAAACCCGCTCTCCACCATGAATTCCTGTCATGCCCTTATCTCCGGTTCGTGTATAAATACGTTTCATACTTTCCATAATTTCAAGATATCCGTTTCCCCCCAATATAGATGAGTATATCCGGCTATCACGTTTTTATATCTATAAAGCGGGGTACTCACTTCCATTCCTCTTGCCGTAAATTGTTTTGCTACAGAAGGCATAGCGTCAGGAGCAACAACATTGGAATAATGAAATTCATGCCCGCGAAGCTCCATCCCTTTATATTCTATACGACGATACCCTAGATGAAGTCTGGCACCCACCATGGTACAATCCAAAGGCAAAATACCCGTCATGGCATATGCAGTCCCTCCCTGGCGGGCTGTCAAGGAACGGGTGAGAAACATCATACCTCCACACTCGGCCAAAATTTTCCCCCCCTCCTCTGCATAAGTTCTTAATGCTTCCATTAACTTTTTGCGCCGATGTAGTTGACGGGCGAACAATTCCGGATATCCTCCGGGTAAATAAACCAAATCAGCATCCGGCAAATCACTACCATATACAGGACTGAAATAAGTAATGCTTCCTAGCGCAGACAAGCGGTCTATGTTTTCTCTATAGATAAAGTTGAAAGCCGGATCCCGCGCTATGGCTATCTTCATCTTTTTAGCAGAAGGAGTAAAACTTTCCACCCCTGTTTCTGAACTATAAGGCAATGTATACCGACACGGGAAATTACGATGACAAATACTCAGCAGCTTATCCAAATCCACATATTTTCCAACCAATTCCGCAGCCTGTTCTATCAAGGTGTTCATGGAACGTTTGGCTGTCAATGTCAAACCCAAGTGCCGGGATGGAATTTTCAACCCTTCTGTCATAGGCAGATATCCCAAACATTCCACTCCTGCATCAACACAAGCCTCACGTAAATAAGCGAAATGAGAAGGAGATGACACTTGATTGAAAACAATACCTGCAATCTTCACAGCCGGATTAAAATGCTTGAAACCATAAATTAACGGAGCCACAGAATAAGCTGTAGAACGCGCACTTACTATAAGCACTACAGGGATATTCAACAATCTGGCTATTTCAGCACTACTTCCCTGCATTCTTTGATAACCGTCAAACAATCCCATCACTCCTTCGGTTACACATACATCGGCTCCATCTCCATATTTATTATACAGATGTTGTACATGGGTATTTGATGCCATCCAAGTATCCAAATTCACCGACTCATGGTCAGCAGCCAGCGTATGAAATTGTGTATCAATATAATCAGGACCACATTTAAAAGGCTGTACCCGCAGACCTCGTTTGTGCAATGCCCGCAGCAGCCCCATCGTAAAAGTCGTTTTTCCGCTTCCCGATGTAGCGGCCCCTATGAGTAATTGTGGCTTCATTCTTTAGTATTTCTTTAAAAACGGATACAAAGATAGTGCAAATTGCAAATTATCGAAATTAGAATAACAGATTAATTCATAATTCCGACATATCAAGTAAATATCCTTAGAAAGCAATTAAAGTTTTATGGTTTATCAATTAAATAAGCTACCTTTGCAGTCATTTTTGCCAGAATGACAGCTATACAACAATGATAAAATTGATACTATAAATAATTAAACTAGATAATGAATTATGGAACTTTTTAGAAATCTCTTTGAAGGGTACCCTAATTTATGGGGCGGCGGAGTAGCACATTCCGTACTTATTCTTTCACTGGTCATTGCTTTCGGCATCATGTTAGGAAAAATAAAAGTGGCAGGTATCTCATTGGGAGTAACCTGGATACTTTTTGTAGGAATTGTATTCGGTCATTTCAATCTGAACCTGGACGAACATCTGTTGCATTTCTTAAAGGAGTTCGGTCTGATATTATTTGTCTACTCAGTCGGACTACAAGTGGGTCCCGGTTTCTTCTCAGCATTCAAGAAAGGAGGGTTCACACTGAACCTGCTTGCCATGATGGTTGTATTTTTAGGTGTGACCATCACCATTATACTCCATTTCATAACAGGTGTCCCCATTACCACAATGGTAGGAATTCTTTCTGGAGCTGTAACCAATACCCCGGGACTAGGTGCCGCACAGCAAGCAAACAGTGATCTGAATGGTATAGACGCTCCCGAAATAGCACTGGGATATGCCGTAGCCTATCCATTGGGAGTAGTAGGGTGTATTCTCTCCCTGCTGGCATTGAAATATATCCTGCGCATCAACACAAAAACCGAAGAAGCCGATGCGGAACGGGGATTGGGGCATCTACAAGAACTGACTGTACGCCCTATCTCACTAGAAATACGCAATGAAGCCGTAGAAGGTAAAACAATAAAAGAAATCAAGCCATTGGTAAACCGTGATTTTGTGATTTCACGCATACGGCATTGTGACGGAGACAGACAAACAGAACTGGTGAACTCCACTACAGTATTTCACATACACGATGAGATTCTTGTTATCGCCAATCCGATAGATGTAGAAGCTATCACTGTCTTTTTTGGAAAACAAGTGAATGTGGAATGGGATTTCCAAAACAAACAACTTATCTCCAGAAAAATTCTGATCACCAAGCCTGAATTGAACGGTAAGACATTGGCCCAACTAAAAATCAGGAATAACTTCGGAGCAAGCATTACCCGTGTAAACCGTTCGGGTGTAGACCTTGTGGCCACTCCCAACCTGCAATTGCAAATGGGTGACCGGGTGAAGATTGTGGGTAGCGAACTAGCTGTAGCCCATGCCGAAAAGATTCTAGGTAATTCCATGAAACGTTTGAATCATCCCAACCTGATCCCTATTTTCTTAGGCATCGCATTAGGGTGTATTCTAGGAAGCACTCCTTTTTTATTCCCCGGTATCCCCCAACCGGTAAAACTGGGACTGGCAGGAGGCCCCCTTATCGTATCCATCCTGATAAGCCGTTTCGGACCACATTATAAACTGATAACCTATACCACCATAAGTGCCAATTTGATGGTACGTGAAATCGGTATCTCGCTTTTCCTTGCTTGCGTAGGATTAGGAGCCGGCAAAGGATTCATCGAAACAATCATTAACGAGGGTGGATATGTATGGATAGCATACGGCGCCATTATTACGCTGCTGCCTTTACTGATTGTAGGTATAATAGGACGATATGTTTATAAACTGAACTATTACACCTTGATCGGAGTATTGTCCGGAGCCACCACCAATCCGCCCGCATTAGCCTACTCCAATGATTTGACCTCTTGTGACGCTCCGGCAGTGGGTTATGCCACCGTTTATCCGCTTACCATGTTTTTACGTGTACTCACAGCACAAATATTAATATTGGCACTTGCCTGATCCCGCCAGAATTATTGCAAATTCATATTACCGTAGGAGTGAATCTAATTCACTCCTACGGTTCAAAATCCCCCACCTCTTTCAAAAGCAACCATTTTTTCATTAATCTTAAAACATATATAAAATAATTGCCTACCTTTGTGCCCGATTTGGTGATATAGGCAGCCTTTCTCTGCCTGTATAAAAGGGAATTCGGTTATAGAATCCGAAGCAGTGCCCGCTACTGTGAAACCCGTCTGATGAAAAGCAATTCTCACCAAGCCACTGTTTCTTTTGCCAGAAATGGGAAGGCGCTTTTCAGGGTGAAGCCAGGAAACCTGCCAAGTCCGAACATAGATAATCATGCTCTCCCGGGGTCAGGAAAGTGAATTATTAATTCTTAAATTCTTTCGATGAAAGTAAAGTTATTATTGACAGCAATTACTTTAAGCTGTCTGGCTATTGACGTACTGGCACAAGTCAGTATCAGTGGAAAGATTGTGAGTGCCGATACCAACGAACCTATAGTGGGAGCTAATATCCGTATCGATCAAAGCCTTTCAGGATGCACCACAAATGGTAAAGGCGAGTTTTCCATCAGCAATCTCCCTGATGGGAAACACGTATTAAGAATCACGCATGTCAGTTACACACCCAAGTCTATCACGACAAAAGGAGGTGAAAAGAATCTTCTTATCAAGCTACAAGACAGTTTTACCAATATAGGCCAGGTAGTAGTAACCGGTACAGGAACACACCACCGCATGACGGACAGTCCCGTGCCTGTTTCCGTTATCACTGCAAAGGATTTAAGTAATGCCAGTGTAACATCGCTGGACGAGGCCTTACAAAAGCTGACCCCGTCTTTCTCAAGTATGACCAACGGCATGGGGACAACATTGAGTCTGAATGGATTGCCTGATGATTATTTCATTTTTCTGGAAAATGGCAAACGCCTGTATGGAGATGACACCTATGCTCGAATCAATGTTGCCAAAATCAAACGTATTGAAATATTGAACGGCGCTTCTTCCGCTCTTTACGGAACAAATGCTATCGGAGGAGTTATCAACATCATTACTGATGATGCAAAAAATGCTATCAATGTTTCCAGCGATACCCGTTATGCCAGTAAAGGACGTTTTACCCAGTCCGTAAACATAGATGTCAATACCGGCAAGTTCGGCTCCTACACCTCTTATCGCCGTCAGCAGGCCGAAGGATGGCAACTGAATCCATACGAGGAGAACTCCAAAACTCATGAATTGGAAGAAACCGGGAAAGTAGCTTCTACAGGCTTCTATGCAAATACTGTCAATCAAAAATTCACTTTCGATGCTACCGACAAACTCTCTTTTTATGCCCGCGGCGGATATTATGACAACAAGACACGCCGCCCTTATGAAGCATACGACTACAACATATTGCATGAAACCTTTAATTATGGCATTGGTGCCCAATACATGATAAATAAAGGGAATTATATTACCGCAGACTGTTACGCCGATCATTTTTCTTCCTCTTATTGTTTTTTTAAAGACAATAAAACCTATAATGGAAAAGCAGGTGAAGAGCAAGTGCGCAAACGGACCCGTAATCACAATCTTAGCATAAAAGGTATTTTTAAATTAGGTAACCGGCACAAACTTTCAGTCGGCACAGAATATATCGTTGATGTCTTGAAAAGTCAAACAGACAATATAGCCAAAGAAGATGCTTATACACTGGCCTTGTTTGCACAAGATGAAATAAAGTTACTGAGAAACCTACAGGCTTTGATTGGTGTACGTTACATTTATCATGAAAATTTCAAAAATCATGCCACTCCCAATGTAGCACTGATGTATAAACCCGGCAAATTCAATTTCCGTGCCTCCTATGCAGCAGGTTTCCGAACTCCTACCCTGTCTGAACTCTATGCCACTGACATAGCTAAAAAAAATGACAGGTTGACAATAGGTAATTTGGATTTAAAGTCGGAAAAGAATAATTATTTCTCATTGAGTGCAGAGTATGTACATGAGCGTTTTTCAGTATCAGTCAATGCTTTTTATAATAATATTCGTGACATGATAGATTATAATACGATTGCCACGGGAGATAAAGCTATGGAGCAATATGGTCATAAGGAAGTTCGTCAACGTGATAATATAGCGGAGGCTAAAGTCCACGGAATCAATGTATCCGCCAATGCATACCTAGGTGCCGGGTTCAATTTAAGCGGAGGATACACTCATCTTAATACCCAAGATGTGGAATTGGAACAACCCATCGACAAAAGTATAAAAAACGCATACAATATCAATGCCCAATGGGCGCATTCATGGAAAATATATCGGTTGAATATAAATTTGAACGGCCGTATCAACAGCAAGCGTTTCTCTAAAAGTTACGGTTATGCTCCCGAGTATCAATTGTGGAATTTAAACACACGCCATTCTTTCAACTTAAAATCTGTAATCATCGAACCCGGATGCGGCATGGAAAACCTGTTCGATTATATGGATGACCGTCCTTATAACAGCAATTATGCGACACTTACCCCCGGACGTTCATTCTACATCAGTCTGTCTTTAAAATTTAAAAGCTAAAAAAATCAAAGACTTATCGAAGATAATATAAAATAAACCTCTATCTTTGCAACGGAATTAGTAATCGGGCTATCACATAGCCCGATGCAAGGGAACCCGGTGTAAATCCGGGGCTGTACCTGCAGCTGTAAATCCTCATGATGTTGATTGGATAGTCTAAAACCACTGTTTCATTTGAAGAAATGGGAAGGTTTCCAATCAGAGGAAAGCCAGAATACCTGCTAAGTCTGTTGAACAATAAACACCAAGCTTCCAGGATTAGAAGTATGTGTCCATTCGAACAAGCGTTTTCCAACGTCTATTCCTTTGTGGCATTCCTCTTTATCAGAGGGAAACTTGATGTTTTATTTTGCAAATTAAATAAAACATAATATGAGGTATTTACTTCCTGCTATTCTACTATTAGGTACACAAATTGCAAGTGCCCAAAGTATTCTCAAAGATAAAGACGATAAAGAATTGTCCGTATTACTGAATGAAGTGGTCATCACGGGTACAGGTACTGAACATTATCTGAAAGATGCTCCCGTACAGACTGAAGTCATAACCAGCAAAGCTTTGGAACAATATCAGGCACGCAGTATAGACGATTTGCTCAGTGGTCTTAGTCCTTCATTGACCTTTCATGATGGTGATATGGGGAGCCATATCCAACTAAACGGATTGAACAATGACTATATCCTGATCATGATAAATGGAAAAAGAATGAATGGCGATGTAGGAGGGCAAAACGACTTGAATCAATTAAATCCAGCTAATATAGAACGCATAGAGATTGTAAAAGGGGCCGCTTCTTCACTTTATGGCAGTGACGCAATAGCCGGAGTTATCAATATCATAACCAAACGTAACCGTGAAAAAATGGAGCTCACCAACACATCCCGCATAGGTGAATATGGCGATATACGTCAAAGTACCAGTTTCGGCTTTAACTATAGAAAGATAAAATCTGTAACCGGAATCAACTTCCGGCATACCGATGGCTGGCGGAATACAGACCTACAGTGGGATCAGAATCAATTGAAATCCGGCTCTACTATGTTGACCGTAAACCGTTCTTCAAACTATACCCTGTCCGAGAACATTGAATGGCAAGTCAATCGCAAACTAGACCTCACTGCAGAAGGCACTTATTATGAGCGTTGGGTAATGCGTACACACGGTCCTTGGAAATATCAAGCCAACGATTTTTATTATCGCAACTATACATTTGCAGTAGGAAGTAAATATAAATTAGGAAAACGGAATTATCTGACAGCAGACCTATCTTATGGCAGATACGGTTACTTCTATGACTATAAGCTAAACGAGCATACTGATTATTTTCTAGACAATGACCGCCATGAACGTATCACCTACTTTGCCGGTCAACGTATCAAACAAAGTATTCAGAAACAAATATTAGGCCAGGTAAAAAGTGTATTTTATCTTGGAGAGGACCATATTTTAAATGCAGGAATCGAATATCAGTACAATCATTTGGAATCACCTCATCACATTGACGGTGACCGCGCTTCCGTTTATACGTTGGCAGCTTATATACAGGAGGAATGGACAGCCAGAGAAAATCTGGTTCTGACTGCCGGGGTACGAGGAACACAACACAAGGAAACAGGATTGAATTTCAGTCCGAAAATATCAGGACTTTATAAACCCGGAGAACATATTAATTTGCGTGCGTCTTATGCTTTAGGCTACAAAGCACCCACTATTAAAGAACTTTATTATAATTATACCGGCGTTATCGGAGGCGGTGCTTTGACTGCATATCATGGCAACACAGATCTAAAAGCACAAACCTCACAATATGCTTCAATCGGTATCGAGTACGTAGGGCAAAAATTCCAAGCCAGTTTAACCGGATACATGAATTATCTTCACAACATGATTGAGCTGGTTGAAATTTCCGTAACTCCCGATGAAAAGTTTCTTGAAGTAGAAAAGAGCAAACAATATAAGAATCTGACAAAGGCACGTATTTATGGTATGGATTTCACCTTCAACTATCGTCCTGCAAAATCTCTCAGCCTTGCCGGCGGATATAGTTATGCTGATCCAAAAGCGCAATATCCTAACAAAGGTATAGATTATATGAAATATCTTCCTATTGATGCTACTTCCAGCCATAATGCAAATTTAAATATCTTATGGCAACATTCATGGAAACTGTATCGTTTGGGTATCGGCATCTATGGCAGATATCAGTCTACACGCCGTTATATAAATGATAATAATGCCGACGGATTCCAAACTTGGCGTATCAACACAGCCCACTCATTATTAAAAATGAAACGGTGGTCATTAACGATGAATGCCGGGGTAGATAATGTATTTGACTATGTAGACCGTACTCCTTTCGGACGGAATCGTGCCACATCAACTCCCGGAAGAACTTTTTATGTCTCCGCCCTCATTAAATTCAAAAACAATTAATAACCAACAATTTATAAATTAATTTTTATTAGTATGAAACAATTCAAGTATTATCTGATGGCGGCTTTTGTTGCTGCCGCAACTTGCACAGGATTCAGTTCCTGTAGTGACAATGATGATGAAGAAAGTACTGTTAATCCTGCTGTGGATGTAGTAACCAGAACCAAGCAACACGACACAGCCATTTTGCTCTGTACTTTTGGCAGTACCTATAATGAGTCCCTTTCTGTTTATGATGATGTGATTGAGGATTTTAAAGCTAAATTCCCCAATACGGATATTTATATGTCATTTACTTCACGTACATGTATCGGACGTGTAGAAGCATCTACCGGCATAGCACGTTATGAATTGGACCAATGGTTGAAAGCAATAGGCGATGCAGGATACAAACGTGTGGCTGTACAATCATTGCATGTAATTCCAGGCGAAGAATATCTTTCATTAATGAATACTGATGTAAAAAAATACTTTATGATTCAATGGTATCCGCATATTGATGTATTGAAAGGTACCAACCTTCTTTCCAGTGCAGAAGATACTAAAGATGTAGCAGAGATACTTTACAAACACTATGAGTCTAAATTAGCAGGCAAGAACAACATCGTGCTTCTAATGGGACACGGTAATCCGGATGAGAATTACAATGCTAACAAAAAGTACTCTGACATGGAAAAAGCATTGCAGGAACTTGCTGCCAACAACAATATCTTTGTAGGTACTGTGGATTATGGTGACATGCTTTTCTTCCCGAAAGAAATAGAGGAAGAACCGGCTAATAGAATTCCTGTAGAAGGATTTGACAAAACCCAATATCCCGACTGTATGTACTCTAAGGTGATGAGCTATTGCGAAAAGAACGGTCTGAACCCATCAGAAGTAAATGTTTATCTTGCACCTTTCATGTCAATTGCCGGTGACCATGCCCACAACGACCTTTGGGGATTGGAAGCTATGGCCGAAGATGACGATGTAAGCAATGTGGAAATCAATACAAATGAATATAGCTGGCGTGAACGTTTGGAGAAATTAGGATTCAAAGTGGACAGAACATTCGAAAGCCACCCGACAGATCAAGCCGGAGCCGATCATGGTATTAAAGACGGATGTAATATGAAAGCCCTTGGCAGTTATCCTGAGATTCGCCAAATTTGGGTAAACCATTTATATGAAAACTGGAATGATGACAGTGCATGGGAGAATGGTGAAGACTATCAACCGGAAGCATAACCAACTTAATATATTTATCTGAAAAAGGCGGAATTTATTTCCGCCTTTTTCAGATACGCCAAAACCGATAGGTAATATCTTTCATCTCATCCCCGTATATCCGATAGAAATGCTGATTGGTATCAGGAGATTTCAAGCCACCCAATTTTTCAATATACGGTCCCAACTTTATATATTCAAAGTTCTGAACGGAAAGACCTTCCGGCAATTCATTCTTCCCCGAATACCAACCCACCTTTACCAAAGCGATAGACTGTCGGTGAAGAAATCCTGCCAACCTTTCCACTTCAAAGGGTTCGGCATCGCCTCCCATAAAACAGACGCAAGTCACCGCCTTTCCATACTTCTGTAAAAGATGCCCAAGACTTTCTTCCGTTAAAGATTCTCCTACATTTTCCAACAAATGAGGGCTATGACAGCCCTTGCACCTATTGGGACAGTTAGAGAGATTGATCGCCAGAGTGACTTCATCCGGAATTTCTTGAAAAACGATGTCATAATCAACGTAACGGAGCATAATATCTTTGTGCAGCCTCCTTCTGCCTTGCCTGAGAAAAATTACTGATCCGCTTCATGTACCCGATAACACGTGTCAGATAATCCACATTCCGACTATGACATTCAGGACATTCATGCAAGTATCTCTTATCAATATGCTTACATTCATTGCAAATGGTATTCGGTATATTAAATGTAAAGTAATTACAGCCTTCTATAGCAGCTACCCGAAGTAGTTGTCTGTACTGCTCCTTACTAAGATGTTCTTCCAAATTCATGTGCAAGGCCGAGCCTCCCGTTAAATGCTTTATATAGCGGCGTCCATGCAGACGGAATTTATCGACAACATTCAACGATTTGTCTTCTACAATATAGAAATAACTGTTATAACATTCTCGGAATGTTTGGAAGCCTGCTTCTTTATCCCATTTAGCGTGCTTCACTCCTACATTCTCAGCAGGAATCATTTCGCAATTAAACAAAACATCCTTTGTACGGTACTTCCTATTATATCGTTCAATCATTCCTAAAATCTCCTGAACAAATGCTTCATACTTAGGGTTATCATTGATTTCAATACCCATAAATTGCGCTGCTTCCACCAAACCATTAACACCGATAGTTAGATACTGACGGTTCATATTGATGTAACCAGCATCAAACAAAGGCAGCATACCTTTCGACTGCAACAATTTCAGATTCTCATTATAAGCCAACTGGACTTTGTGTACCAAATCAACCACTTCTTCCAAAAAAAACGGATAAAGTATACCGGATTTCACCGCATGCTGGATGCAACGGTTCAAATTAATAGTCAGCACACTTTTTGAGCCTGTAGAAACCCCACCTGCTCCCAAAGTATAGCTGAAACCATTGTCCTGTATCTCATTGCGAAGACGGCAGCAACTACTTAAAGAATCTGCATTATCACTCATATAAGTAAAGAAAGAATGACCTTCGGAATACATTTCAGCCGTAAAGTCACCATATTCCTTATCTAATACATCACCATCTTTAGTCAAAAGCGCCATTGTTTCTACAGGAAATGTTAAAACAGTACGTGTACGCTCTTTATTAAACCATTTCATGAAACGTTTCTGCAACCAACTTAGTGAATTCCAGTCAGGTTGGCTTCCATCGGGAAAAAAGAAGTTACCAAAAAGACTTTCAAAATAATATTTGTCATAGTAAGCTACATTCCAAAAGACGGCTTGAAAATTACGCGCCCCTGTAGGCTGGTTAATAGAATATACTATTTGCTCGAAACAGTCTGTAATGATTTTGTCTATTGTTCTTTGTTTGGTAGATAAATCAACAATCTTATCGGGATACTTATAATATTCCTGCCCATATTCCAAACCAATGAAATAATTCATATACATCAAAAACTCTGGAGTAGCACAGGCACCACTTAACATACTGGATACAATAAAAACCATATTGACAAATCCACCACAAAAAGATTTCAAGTTAGTAGGAGCCGTAGAGTTCCCTCCCACTGCTATCGTACCATTATTCAACCAAGGATACATAGTAATGCTGGCACAATAATTAGCCAGATTAGTTTCATCATTTTTATAAATAAAATGATGATTCAGAAGTTCCAAATAACGATCGGACAATTCCTTTCCATACATGTCTTTCAAACGGTCAGTCAACAGACGACGGTTGAGACGAATAAAATTTGATTTGGGTAACTCTCCTATCAGCGTAGCAATATTCTTATTCTCCACATTGGCATTCGCATCATATTTACTGCCGGTTGCCGGATTGGAAGCGTCACAATAGTCAAGCAAAAACTTCAGTTTATCTCTCACCTCACGATCCTCCAAATGTTTCTGACGATACAGCATATACGCCTTGGCAACACTGTAATAATGTTCAGCCATCAGGGCCACCTCCACCTGATTCTGGATTTCTTCCACATTCATTCCATCACTGACACTAACGCGACTCAATACAGTAGTAATCACATCCTGGGTAGCAAAACTTCCTACTGACAAAAATGCTTTGGCTATTGCATTTTTAATTTTATCAAGAGAGAAAGTTTCTTTTTTACCATCTCTCTTAATAATAAATACCTCTGAATTAATCATACTTATAAATTAAGGTTATACAAAACACACATTATTCAATATAAGTCTTTCACACACGACAATTCATGGAAACCAGTAATAAAAAGGATCAGTATGATTCGTTCTATCGCCTTTCACCCGAAAGCCATGAATGATATAAACAATAACGGCAGGTCTTCTGACTTGTTTCCGTTGTAGCGCCTTCCCGGTTTTCACAATAACCAGTGGCTAAGAATGTCACAACACTTCCCCACACTATGGGAGGATAAAACTTACAGCTACGGGGATAGTTCCTGATTTGCACAGGATTCCCTTTTAATTCCGTTTCGCGCCAACGGCTAATCCGGAAACCGATATTACTGACAAAGTTAGGAATTAAATCAATAAAACAACTGGAAAAAGAAAAAAAACTTCAAGCAACACTTTTTTCATCTTTTCCGCTTCGTTTAATTATAAAATCCATTATCTTTGCCCCGAATTGGTTTCGGATAGTCTATCTGCTATTCGGATTAAAAGGGAATCGGGTGCAAATCCCGGACAGTCCCGCTGCTGTGAAACTCTGCTGGAATCTTGAAAAATACCTTTGCCACTGATGTGACAATCCTCACATCGGGAAGGCTTCAAGATAAGGAGTCAGTCAGAAGACCTGCCATTCATTAAAGGCTGTTTTTACTCGTGGGATTAGGAAAGCAGTACGAAAGAAAATAAGAAAATAAAAAAATTACGGGAGGAATGCCTATGAAAAAGGTATGTCCACGTTGTGGTGCAACATTTGATTGTATGCACAATGATATTTTATCGTGTCATTGCGCAACTGTCCGACTGGATGCTCTGCAACGCACCTATTTAATGGAGAATTATTCCGATTGCCTGTGCCATGACTGCCTGAAAGCCGTCAAGGACAGTTTCTATGCCTGCGAAATTAACCCCCGTTATAATAAGAAGAAAAATGATAAAGAAAGTATTGATTGCAAACAGAGGTGAAATAGCCTTACGTGTAATGCGTTCCTGCCGAGAAAAGGGCATACGGACCGTTGCTGTCTTTTCAGAAGCCGACCGCACTTCTCATCATGTGATGTATGCTGACGAGGCCTATCTTATAGGTCCTGCTATAGCCAGGGAAAGCTATTTAAATATAGAAAAAGTAATAGAGACTGCCAAACGATGCAAAGCCGATGCCATTCATCCCGGTTATGGTTTTTTGTCCGAGAATGCTGATTTTGCCCGCCGGTGCAAAGAGGAGGGGATCATCTTTATCGGCCCTTCCGCCGAGACGATGGAAGCGATGGGTGACAAGATTGCCGCCCGTAAGCGTATGATTGCCGCAGGCGTTCCCGTGGTCCCCGGTACGGAACAGCCGTTGCAAAGTGCCGAAGAGGCGGTACGTATCTGTAATGAAATAGGCTATCCTGTCATGCTGAAGGCTTCTATGGGAGGCGGCGGTAAAGGGATGAGGCTGATACACAGTGAAGACGAAGTGGTGGAGGCATATAACACCGCCCGTTCCGAGTCCATGTCTTCTTTCGGGGATGATACGGTTTATCTGGAAAAATTTGTGGAGGAACCCCATCATATAGAATTTCAAATTCTGGGTGACAATCATGGCAATGTAATCCATCTGTTTGACCGCGAGTGTTCTGTCCAGCGTCGCAACCAGAAGATTGTAGAGGAGAGCCCGTCTCCGTTCCTTACTCCGGAACTCCGCCAGGAGATGGGGGAAAAGGCAGTGGCTGCCGCCAGGGCGGTGAACTATTCGGGAGCCGGAACTATCGAGTTTCTGGTGGACAAGAACCGCGATTTCTATTTTCTGGAGATGAACACCCGTTTGCAGGTGGAGCATCCCATCACCGAAGAAGTGGTGGGCGTGGATCTGGTAAAAGAACAAATCCGTATAGCCAATAACGAGGTGCTGCACCTGAAGCAAGAAGAACTTTTCCAGCGCGGTCATGCCATCGAATGTCGTATCTGTGCGGAAGACACGGAGAACAACTTCATGCCTTCGCCGGGTATCATCAAACAGCTGACGGAGCCTAACGGCATCGGCGTACGCATTGACAGCTACGTTTACGAAGGTTACGAGATTCCCATCTATTACGACCCGATGATAGGCAAGCTGATTGTATGGGCTACGACCCGCCAATATGCCATAGAACGTATGCGCCGGGTACTTTACGAGTACAAGATTACGGGCCTGAAGACCAACCTCAGTTATCTGAAACGCATCATGCATACCCCCGACTTTGTAAAGGGTGAGTATAATACCTTGTTCATAGAGAAGAACTCGCGTATGCTGCTCCGTGGCAACGGTAATAATGAGGAGATTGAGAATATCACCATGATCGCCTCTTATATTGACTATCTGATGAATCTGGAAGAGAACAAGAGTCCCCAGCTGTCTGATGCCCGTCCCATCAGCCGCTGGCGTGAGTTCGGCTTGCAGAAAGGAGTATTGAGAATCTGATTCTTCATTTAATTAAGCAAAAGTATGGAAATACATATTGGAGACCGCGTAGCCGATGTGACGTTGGTGAGCAAGGAAGGAAACAAGGTACAGTTTATGATTGACGGAAAACCGTATGATGTGGATATCGTTATGGCCGAGAACGGAAGCTGTTCCATCCTGCACGATGGCAATTCCTTCAATGCCGAACTGATCCGTGGGGAGGGTGGAAAGAGTTATGATGTGAATATGTTCTACCGTTCCTATCATGTGGACATAGTGGACACCCAGACCAAGTATCTGCGTATGAAAAAGGGCGGCGAGGAGAGACAGGATGACAAGATTGTAGCTCCCATGCCCGGAAAGGTTATAAAAATTCCCGTCCGGAAAGGAGACCGTCTGTCATCCGGGGATATTGTGGTAGTGCTGGAGGCCATGAAGATGCAGAGCAACTACAAAGTGACCTCGGACTGCACGGTAAGGGATATCCTGGTCAATGAAGGGGATTCCGTCAATGCTAACCAGGTATTAATAGTATTGGATATAATAAAAGAAGATTGATCATGACAAGAGAAGAAATATACAGCCGGTTTGAAGAGCTGGACAAACGCGCGTCGCTGGGCGGCGGTGTGGACAAGATCGAGAAACAACACGCCCAAGGGAAGATGACCGCTCGCGAGCGTATCGGAATGTTGCTGGACAAAGGTACGTTCAATGAACTGGACAAGCTGGTGAACCACCGTTGTACCAACTTCGGCATGGAGAAGAAGCAGATTGCCGGAGATGGTATGGTCACCGGTTACGGAAAGATAGACGGCCGTCCAGTGTTTGTCTATGCATATGATTTTACCGCACATGGCGGCTCGCTGAGCGAGACCAATGCTGCCAAGATTGTAAAGGTTCAGCAACTGGCTTTGAAGACGGGAGCTCCCGTTATCGCCCTGAACGACTCGGGAGGCGCACGCATCCAAGAAGGGGTGAACAGCCTTGCCGGATATGCCTCTATTTTCTATCAGAACACTATCGCCTCAGGTGTTATCCCGCAGATTTCCGCCATCTTGGGTCCTTGTGCCGGAGGAGCCTGCTACTCACCAGCACTAACCGATTTTATCTTTATGGTAAAAGAGAAGAGCCACATGTTCATCACCGGCCCGGATGTGGTGAAGACTGTGACTAACGAGGAGGTGGGCAAGGAGGAACTGGGCGGTGCCTATACCCACAGCAGCAAAAGCGGTGTGACCCATTTTATGTGCGACAATGAGGAGGAAACGCTGATGAGTATCCGCGAATTGCTGAGTTTCCTGCCTTCCAACAATATGGAGGATGCGCCGTTGGTTCCCTGCAACGATGACATCCATCGTCAGGTGGAGGCGTTGCAGACTGTCATTCCCGAAGATCCGAATATGCCTTATGATATAAAGGATATCATCGAACCGGTGCTGGATAACCAGTATTTCTTCGAGGTGATGCCTCACTTTGCTAAAAATGTGGTGGTGGGGTTCGGTCGCCTGGGAGGTCGTTCCGTAGGTATTGTTGCCAATCAGCCCGCCTGGCTGGCCGGCGTCCTTGACATTGACGCCAGTGACAAGGCTGCCCGTTTTATCCGTTTCTGCGACTGCTTTAACATTCCTCTGATCACTTTCGAGGATGTTCCCGGCTTCCTGCCCGGAACAATACAGGAACACAACGGCATCATCCGCCACGGTGCGAAGATAGTTTATGCATACGCCGAAGCTACAGTGCCCAAGGTAACTTTAATTACCCGTAAAGCTTACGGAGGTGCCTACATTGTCATGTCCAGCAAACCGACGGGAGCCGATGTGAACCTGGCTTATCCACAGGCGGAAATAGCCGTTATGGGAGCTGCGGGAGCTGTAAATATCCTCTATCGGAAATCCACTCCTGAAGAAAAACAAGAAATAATCAAAGATTACGAAGATAAATTCTCTAACCCTTATTGTGCGGCAGAACGCGGCTTGATTGATGAAGTGATTATGCCCCGTGACACCCGCTATAAACTCATTCAGGCTTTGGAAATGTGTCACAACAAAAACCAAAGCAATCCGCCTAAAAAGCACGGCAATATGCCGTTGTAATTGTTCAATGTGTGTGTATCCCCGCAGAAGTGATTTTTCCGGGGATACTTTTACCAACCCACATGATGGGAAATTTTAAATATAAAATGATGACTTAGTTAAAAATAAATATATTTCTTAATACTATGGAACTTCTTAAAAACCTCTTTGAAGGATATCCCAATCTTTGGGGCGGAGGTGTAGCACACTCCGTACTCATTCTGTCACTAGTTATCGCCTTTGGAATTATGCTGGGTAAAATAAAAATATCCGGCATCTCACTTGGTGTCACATGGATTCTTTTTGTCGGTATCGTATTCGGCCATTTCAATCTGAATCTGAATGAACACCTGCTACATTTTCTAAAAGAATTCGGTCTTATTTTGTTCGTCTATTCCATTGGTTTGCAGGTGGGTCCCGGTTTCTTCTCAGCCTTTAAGAAAGGAGGATTTACGCTGAACATGTTGGCTATGGGGGCTATTTTTATCAGTGTAGTCATTACTATCATTTTACATTTTACTACCGGAACTCCCATAACCACCATGGTCGGCATTCTCTCTGGTGCTGTTACCAATACTCCCGGCCTTGGTGCCGCCCAACAGGCAAATAGTGATTTAAATGGCATAGATGCACCGGAGATTGCGATGGGATATGCTGTTGCCTATCCCTTGGGGGTGGTTGGTGCCATTCTCTCATTGCTTGCACTGAAATACATTCTTAATATCAAAACATCACAAGAAGAAGCCGATGCCGAAAAAGGATTGGGACATTTACAGGAACTGACCGTACGCCCCGTTACATTAGAGATAAAAAATGAAGCAATACATGGGAAGACCATTAAGGAAATACGTCCTTTGGTAAACCGCAACTTCGTCATTTCGCGCATACGCCATCATGACGGACAGCAGGAAGTGGAACTAGTAAATTCAGAAACGATATTACATATTGATGACAAGATTCTGGTTATCTCGAACCCTATTGACATTGAAGCGATTACAGTATTTTTTGGCAAACAGGTAGAAATGGAATGGGAACAGTTAAACAAGAAACTTATCTCACGCCGCATTTTGATAACAAAGCCTGAGTTAAATGGAAAAATGCTCTCACAACTTAAGATACGAAATAACTTCGGTGCGAGCATCACCCGTATCAACCGTTCAGGAGTAGACTTGGTAGCCTCCCCACATTTACAGTTGCAAATGGGCGACCGTGTAACTATAGTTGGTAGTGAACTTGCTGTCACTCATGCCGAAAAGGTTTTGGGAAACTCCATGAAGAGACTGAATCATCCCAATCTTATCCCCATTTTTTTCGGCATCGCATTAGGATGTATCTTGGGAAGTATTCCATTTATGTTTCCAGGTATTCCACAACCAGTAAAACTTGGTCTAGCAGGTGGACCGCTTATTGTATCCATTCTTATCAGTCGTTTCGGTCCTCAATATAAAATGATTACATACACCACGATGAGTGCTAACTTGATGATAAGAGAAATCGGGATTTCCTTATTCCTAGCTTGTGTAGGGTTGGGAGCCGGGAAAGATTTTATAGAGACAATTGTAAATGAAGGTGGATATATTTGGATTATGTATGGAGCTATTATTACGACCGTACCATTAATCATAACGGGGCTCATTGGGCGTTATGCCTGTAAATTAAACTATTATACCCTTATTGGTGTATTATCAGGAGCAAATACTAATCCGCCTGCCCTCGCCTATTCCAATGATCTGACTTCATGTGACGCTCCGGCCGTGGGATATGCCACCGTATATCCGCTTGCTATGTTCCTACGCGTACTTACGGCTCAATTATTGATACTCTCATTAGGTTAAACTTTAAAATTCTTTAAATATGTACCAACAAGAAACGATTACCAAAGAACTACATTTACAGTTAAGTGATGAAGATTTGGCACAGTTCGAACTTGATGCCAAAGAAACGGAACGTCTCGGACACATCGGCACCCACATGGATTGCTATATGGAAGCTCCCCGCTATAAAGAATATGTAACAGATGCCGTCGTGGTAGATTGTCGGAACGGACTACCAGCCGACGAATACTTTAATAACTTGGACATAGAAGGTAAAGCATTGGTTTTATATACCGGCAATATGGCAACCAACGACTATGCAACCAAAGACTTCTTTATGTTTGACATGAAGCTTAATTGGGACTCTCTGGCTGCATTACTTTATAACCATCCAAAGTTTATTCTTATTGACTCACATGGGTTAGGCATGTTTTCACAACACCGGTTATTCGATATGGAATGTGAGAAAAACGGTTGTTTTCTTATTATGTGCCTGATGCTTGAAGGAGAAGAAATATTGAATATAAAAAAATTAAAGATTGAAATTGACAAGGAAATGCCTTCCACTGGAAAGCCATGTCGTGTCTATGGATTCTAAAAAAAGAAAAACATAACTTCATTTAAATGGATAAGACAGCCGAAACTTTGATAGATGTCAGTGGATTTATTTCTGAATATTCCGCTCACATGATGGGATGTGGTGTACATACTTCACGAGTGATACGCAGTGCCAATCGCATTGGGGAATCATTCGGTTATATGGTAAAAATCAGTGTCATTCAGAAAAAGAAAAGACGAGATCGAAAAGCAAGTATATCAATTGGTTACTCATAACAATAGTAGCTGTGCTGCTTGGAAGCATGGTAGTAGAACTTGTCCAAAATGTTTAATACCATCCAACTTTTATAAATCATTTCTGATTTTTAAACTAACTCAATGCTGTAATAATTCCAATTTCCATTATCTTTGTTCCCGAATCGGTTCCGAATAGATGTCCTCTATCCGGATTAAAAGGGAATCGGGTGTAAATCCCGGACAGTCCCGCTGCTGTGAAACTCCGATAAAATTTCCGATACGTACCTATTGCCACTGCCTGACTCCACATAACGAGAACGCGGGAAGGCATCGGAAATGAGGAGCCAGTCAGAAGACCTGCCATTCATCAAAGGCCGTTTCTACTCGTGGGGTTAGGGAAGCGGTACGAAAATATACAATAATTCATACCAACAGCATCTCATGCAAATAATTAAAAGGAATGGGACAACAGAATCCTACGACAGGGAAAAAATAGCCGTTGCCATACGGAAAAGTTTTATCAGTACCCAAAAAGAAATAACAGATGAAGCTGTCTACACCATAGTAGATGAAGTGGAACAATTTCTGCATCAAAACGAAGCAAATCGTAGTGTAGAACGCATTCAGGACGAAGTGGAACGTAGCTTGATGGAACATGGCTTTTACGCAGAAGCCAAAAACTATATACTTTACCGTTGGCAGCGCACAGAAAGAAGAAAAGTCCTCAGTCAAATCATTACCGGAACCGGTGATGATACTATAGCAAATATACTGAAAGAGATACAAAAAGACTTCTCCGGGAAGGAATATAGTCTAACCTTTCTCGCAGAGAAATTCACAAGTTTCTGTAAACCGGATATGACATCCGGGGAACGGTTGGCGGCACTTGTCAAAGCGGCTGTAGAACTGACAACACAAGAAACTCCCGACTGGGAATTCATTGCAGCGCGTCTGCTGAATTTCCGATTGACAAAGAAACTGACCGAACAGGCGGAAGCTGCCGGCATCTTTTCATTTTATGATAAATTACGCTACCTCACCGACGAGGGCTTGTATGGTAATTATATCTTGGCCTCCTATACTCCACAGGAGATAGAAACGGCAGCCGGCTTCATGTGTCCCGAACGTGACAAGCTTTTCAATTATTCAGGACTGGATCTGCTTGCCAAACGTTATCTGATCCGTACCCGTTCACACGAACCTATAGAGTCTGTGCAGGAAATGTATTTAGGGATTGCCCTTCATCTCGCTATGCCCGAAAAACAGAACAGACTGCAATGGGTAAAAAAGTTCTATGATATATTAAGTCGTCTGGAAGTCACAATGGCCACTCCTACCCTGGCAAATGCCCGAAAACCTTATCACCAGTTATCCAGTTGCTTCATTGATACAGTGCCCGATAGTCTGGAAGGCATTTACCGCAGCTTAGACAATTTTGCGATGGTAAGCAAATTTGGAGGAGGAATGGGAATGTACTTTGGCAAAGTTCGTGCCGCAGGTGGAAACATACGCGGATTCAAAGGTGTGGCCGGAGGTGTAATCCGATGGATGAAACTGGTGAATGACACTGCTGTAGCCGTTGACCAGTTAGGTATGCGTCAGGGAGCCGTAGCCGTCTATCTGGATGTATGGCACAAAGACTTGCCTGAGTTTCTGCAACTCCGGACCAATAATGGAGATGACCGGATGAAAGCGCACGACATCTTCCCCGCCGTATGCTATCCGGACTTATTCTGGCGTATGGCGAAACGGGATTTAAACCAGCAATGGCATTTATTCTGCCCCAATGAAATAATAACCGTCAAAGGATACTGTCTGGAAGACTACTACGGAGAGGAATGGGAACAAAGATACATGGATTGCGTAAATGACTCCCGACTCTCCAAGCGCAGCATGAGCATCAAAGATATCGTCAGACTGATACTGCGTTCGGCTGTAGAAACAGGTACTCCCTTTACATTCAATCGTGACACCGTGAACCGTGCCAATCCCAATGCGCACCGGGGAATCATTTATTGCTCCAATCTTTGCACGGAAATAGCACAAAACATGTCCTCCATTGAAACAGTTTCTACAGAGATATGTACGGAAGATGGTGATACAGTGGTAGTCAAAACAATCCGGCCCGGAGACTTTGTGGTATGTAATCTTGCCAGCCTTTCATTAGGACATTTGCCCTTGGAGGATGAAAAACAAATGAAAGAAAAGGTGGCAACTGTAGTACGGGCATTGGATAATGTGATTGAACTGAACTTTTATCCGATTCCTTTTGCTCAGATTACCAATCATCGCTACCGCAGTATCGGCTTGGGAGTCAGCGGCTATCATCATGCTCTTGCTGTTCGCGGCATTCGTTGGGAAAGCGAGGAACATCTCAGTTTTATGGATAAAGTTTTCGAACGTATCAACTATGCTGCCATAGCAGCAAGTAGCGAACTGGCAAAAGAAAAAGGGGCCTATCATTATTTTGAAGGCAGCGACTGGCAGACCGGAGCTTATTTTATAAAACGGGGTTACAATTCGCCAGAATGGAAAGCATTGGCTGTAAAGGTTTCCACACAAGGAATGAGAAATGCCTATCTTCTTGCCATTGCCCCCACCAGCAGCACCAGTATCATTGCCGGAACCACTGCCGGAACAGATCCGGTAATGAAACGTTTCTTCTTGGAAGAAAAGAAAGGAGCCATGCTGCCACGTGTTGCACCGGCATTGTCCGATAAGACCTATTGGATATATAAAAGTGCTTATCTGACAGATCAGACATGGAGTATCCGTGCCGCAGGGATCCGGCAGTTACATATAGACCAGGCGCAAAGTCTGAATCTATACATTACCAATGAATTTACCCTGAGACAAGTATTAAACCTGTATTTGCTGGCATGGGAATGTGGCGTAAAAACAGTATATTATGTCCGCAGCAAATCATTGGAAGTAGAAGAATGTGAAAGCTGTGCTTCCTGATCTTTTCGTAAACACTCCAGTACTGAATTGTCATGCTAAAACATTTCTTGTAGGGGCACCATGCTTGCGCCCCTACAAGAAATGAATAACAAATTTATTTTTAATATACAGCCTTGAGTTAGCAGTAAAACAAGAAGACAGAATATAAAACAACAATAAATCATGAATACAATAAAATTAAAAAAGAATGCCCTTTTCAATCCTGAGGGAGATACCGACCTCCGTCACAGAAGAATGATTGGAGGAAACACCACCAATTTGAATGATTTCAATAATATGCGCTACAAATGGGTTAGTGACTGGTATCGTCAGGCCATGAATAATTTTTGGATTCCCGAAGAAATCAATCTCACCCAAGACACCAAGGATTATCCTCACCTGGACCAGGCAGAACGCACCGCCTATGATAAAATCCTGAGTTTTTTAGTGTTCCTTGATTCTTTACAAAGCAATAATCTGCCCACCATCAGCGAATACATCACAGCCAATGAAGTTAATCTATGCCTCCATATCCAAGCCTTTCAGGAATGTGTACACAGCCAAAGCTACAGTTACATGCTGGATTCTATCTGTAGCCCCGAAAAGCGTAACGAGATCCTTTACCAATGGAAGACAGACGGACACCTGCTGAAAAGAAATACCTTTATAGGCAATTGCTATAACGAATTCCAGGAAAGTCAGGATGGATTCACATTGATGAAAACCCTTATCGCCAACTATATATTGGAAGGAATCTATTTCTATAGCGGATTCATGTTTTTCTATAACTTGAGCCGTAATGGAAAAATGTCAGGTTCCGCACAAGAAATCCGATATATCAATCGAGATGAAAACACGCATCTGTGGTTATTCCGCAACATTATTCTGGAATTAAAGAAAGAGAAACCGGATTTATTCACTCCCGATAAAGTAAAAATATATGAATACATGATGCGTGAGGGGGTCAAGCAGGAAATAGAATGGGGACAATATGTAATAGGAGACAATATACAGGGACTCAACCGGAAAATGATAGAAGATTATATTCAATATTTAGGCAATCTCCGTTGGAGTAGTTTAGGTTTTGGCCCTCTGTACGAAGAAAACCATAAAGAGCCGGAAAGCATGCACTGGGTATCTCAATATTCCAATGCCAATATGGTAAAGACTGATTTTTTTGAAGCAAAGAGTACGGCTTATGCCAAAAGCACAGCTTTGGAAGATGACTTATAACCCATTTACAAAATAATTTTGCTCCGCATCTTAAACCGTTAAGATACGGAGCAATAAATGACCTGACAGAAACATTTCCATTAAAGACTATCAATAAACAGCTGTCGCCACCTCTTTCACATTATCCACCGCACCCACTGTATAAAAATGTATCCCCGGAACCCCATATGCTATCAGCTCCCGGCATTGATTGATACACCACTCTATGCCTAATGCACGCGCTTCTTTATCATCCTTGCATTTCATTGCTTCCACAACCAATTCCTGTGGTAAATCCACATTGAATGTTTTAGGAATAACACTGAGTTGTGATAGCTTGGAAAAAGGTTTGATGCCCGGTACGATAGGAACATTAATCCCCTCTTTTCTTGCACGCTCCACAAAGTCAACGTATTTTCGGTTATCATAAAACATTTGTGTCACTACATAATCGGCTCCGGCTTCCACTTTCTTTTTTAACCAATATAAATCTTGTTCCATGTTGGGAGATTCCTCATGCTTCTCCGGATAGCCTGCCACCCCATAACGAAAAGGAGTTAAAGGAGCCTGAATCGGCGTTCCATCAATAAATTTGCCTTCATTAAAAGCATTGATCTGCTCTTCCAACTCCAAAGCATGGGCATAACCATCTTTCTCGGGAACAAAAGAAGATTCATCTTTTGCCTTGTCACCCCGGAGTACCAACAGATTAGTAATACCTAAGAATTGCAAATCAAGCAATATATATTCCGTATCTTCACGCGAGAAACCACTGCACAAAATATGCGGTACAACAGTAATATCATATTTATTATGTATAGCCGCAGCCACCGCTACCGTACCCGGACGCCGCCGATAACGATTACGTTCATATAAACCACCCCCCAACTCGCGATACACATATTCGCTGCGATGAGTGGTAATATTGACATAAAGAGGATCAAACTCCCGTAATGTATCTATTGTAGCATATAGTTTTTCAATTCCAGTACCTTTCAACGGTGGAAGAACCTCGAAAGAAAATGCTGTTTTCTTTTCCTTATTTATCAACTCAGCAATACCCATCTTTTTTGACCTTTTTACTTATTAATTCCGATAAATCCATATAACAGACAGCTATATAGAAGATTTATCTTTATATTAATCACATTTCAGATTTATTTCTTCACAAAGATAGGAATAGCAGATTTTACATCCAATAAATCATTTTATTTTAGATAATTATTCTAAATAAAGAGTATCAAAAGAATTATTATCTAAAATAACCTGTTCGAAAGTCCTATAACAGGTTATTTATTCTATGACGCAAATTGCCGGGAGAGGGCGGACAGCGCTCCTCTCCCGGCAATAATATATACAAATTAAAAACTCAATTTCACTCCGGCAAAGTAAGAACGCGGCATACCCGGTCCATAAATGTAACCGGAATCACGTTTTGCCCCCCGGTCAAAGTCACTTTGATACGCATTAAAGATATTATGTACTCCAGCATTGACCTGCATGGTTATGCCTTTATACAAATTGAAATCATAACCGGCTTTCAGATTCAATTCAAAGAAATCAGGTGTATTCACAGCAATGTCCTTATCAATAAAACCTGCTTTATGTTCTACCATCATACTACCGGTATAAGTACCGGATAATGCAATAGTCATCGGTACGAAAGGGTTGTATGACAAAGTGAAATATCCATAAGTATTCGGAGTACGGAACATTTTTTTCTCCATCGGAACCGTTTCATCATCACTCCATGCACGTGCCTGCTTGTATTCGGCCTTCTGCATGGTAACGCCGGCCTGCAATTGAAGTAAGGAACGGTAAGCAATCTTTCCTTCCAAAGTCAAACCATATACCTTAGCTCCTTTCTCGTTATACCGTTCATTGATAATAATACCGTCACGCTCTCCTTTCTGACGTAAGGCAAATACGTCTGAAAGCGAAGTATAAAAACCTTCTATAAGCAAGTTTCCCTGAAAATCTCCCCAACGATGATACAAATCTCCCGATATACTCAGACTTTGTGATTTTTCTTCTGTCAAGTCTTTTGCCAGTTCAATCATAGACACAGTTCCACCTACATTTTCTATATGCAAATCTTCATCAAAGGCCTGAGGTGCGCGGAATCCGAAAGAATAGCTGGCACGCAGGTTCATATTTTCGGTCGGATTGTAACGAAGATTAGCACGCGGACTGAAGATTACATGATCCACCATATTATGTTTATCCAAACGCCCTCCAAGTAAAAAGCTCCACTGCTTGTTCTTCCATTCATTCTGGAAAAATGCACTGGCTATACGGACTTCTTGTTTGGTATAACGGTTATACCCCCACATATCATCCGTCAAGTTATCCTGATTATATTCCAGTCCTCCGGTAAAATCGGCAGGCATAAAGAAACATTTATCAAAACTATAGATATACTGCGATCCTGTGACCCAGGTAAAATCCGTGGTCGCGCCATACGCATTCACATCTTGTCCTCCACCATAATAACTGTCGCGTCCTGTATGCTGTGCAGAAGCATATACACTCAGCCGCTGTTTCTCATCCGGAGAGAAATAATCAAATTTTGCTCCCCCGCTATTGATAGTATGCTGCAATTGTTCGGCTATATCCGCTTCATGGGGAGGTCGGTTCAGTTTATTCCCGCCACGACGGAACTCACTGAGATGATGATATTCAAAAGTCAGTTTTGAATATGTACTTGTTTTGATAAAAGAACGAAAACCGACTGTCTGATTTTTCAGTTTTGGCAATTCGGTGTAGCCATCGCCATCATTGTCATAACCGCTTCTTTCTCTGTTCTGTCCAAAAATATACAATCCTGCCTTATGATTATCAGTCACTAACGAAGCATTCAGTGTCGTATTATTATCCCAAGAAGAAGTACCGCCTATGCCTGTCAGAGTATGTGTCAACTGCCCTGAGTTCCGTACAGGCTCCTTGGTGATTATATTAATGGTTCCCGCAATGGCTGAAGAACCGAACAAAGCCGAACCTCCTCCGCGCATCACCTCTACACGCTCAATCATATTGGCAGGTATCTGTTCCAATCCATATACACCGGCCAAGGCACTGAATATAGGACGCGAGTCAATCAATATCTGCGTATAAGGGCCATCCAACCCATTGATACGTACTTGCTGGAAACCACAGTTCTGACAATTATTCTCGACCCGCACTCCGGGCTGAAAATTCAGTCCTTGCGACAATGTGGAGGAATTAGTGTTCTCAAACACTTTCACATCCATCACATTAACCAACGTAGGTGCCATGCGGCGGGTGGTCTCACTACGATTGGCAGACACCACCACTCCGTCCAATGCTATCAAATCCTCTTCTATCTCGAAGTTCTCCTCCAAAGTTTTCCCTTTTCTTAAAGTTACTTTCCGGCTGACCGTCTTGTAACCGACAGCACTTACCTCCATGGTAAATTCTCCTTCAGGCAGATTTTTAAGAAAATAGTGTCCACTGGCGTCAGTCATAGTCCCTATGGTAGTTCCTTTCAGCGATACGCTGATAAAAGAAAGATGCTCTTCCGTATTCTTATCCAATACATGACCTATGATATTGGCATCGGACTTATTCAATTCATTGGCGTGCACAGCCGATGATGAGAGTAGAAAACACACTGCTCCCATCAAGAAAAATATATATTTCTTCATGTGTTGTTATTCTGTTTATTAATAAATAAAAGGATAGCAGTCAGAAGAATGAATCCGCGAACAGATAATGTAACGGAAAATCACTCCACCAACATAAAAATATACTATTTAACAAACAGCGGGAGGCGCGCGCAAATAAATGCCACAACCGGTTCGTATCAGTTTGATGCGTTCTACAGCCGGCACAGCCAGCAAACACAGCAATACCCAAAAGACCGTTGTGGAAGACGGAGTGAACAAACTACCGGAAGCAGCAAAAGAAGAAAGGAAAAAGATAGTTTCCAATTCCACTTCTGTATGTTGATGCTCCCCTTTAAACGGATGCGAGTGTACGATAATCACCCCATTTACCACATGCGAGTGAGTAAAAAGGGTAATACCTCCCAAATAGGCAATAAATATCAGTGGAAGGAAAAGCTTTAGAATATGAATCAAATGCTTCTTCATCGTAACGGGGGCAAAGATAGAACTATTTCCAATAGCAGTCAATACCTATTAATAGTAGTTATGGATTTAAAACCGAAAACAAGCCTCTTATCATGCCAAAGAAAATGCCCATTCGTCCTTAGTTGTCCCTTCCTTATATATTAAGAAGCCTATAAATCAGTATCAAACATCACAAAATGTTTCTTTTATTTTCAGAATCCCAAAAGATTTTAAAATAAAACCCTACCTTTGCATCAGATTTGGTGATGTAAGTACTTTCCGTATTTGCATAAAAGGGAATTCGGTCATAGAATCCGAAGCAGTGCCCGCTACTGTGAAACCCGTCAATGAAAAGCAACTCTCGCCATGCCACTGTTTCCTTTGTAAGAAATGGGAAGGCGCTTTTCAGGGTGAAGCCAGGAAACCTGCCAGGTCTGAACATAGATAATTCACGCTTTCCCGGGGCCAGGAAAGCTAATTATTAATTCTTAAATTATTTCGATGAAAAAGAAATGTTTACTGACAGCCTTATTCGGCTGCATGGTGGTGTGTGCGTCCGCCCAGATATCGTTAAGTGGAAAAGTAGTGGATGCCCGTACAGGAAAGCCGGTGGAAGGCGCTAACGTACGTTTGGAACAAACTACAATAGGATGTGCTACCAATCCTAAAGGAGAATTTTTGTTGAAAGACATCAAAGAGGGAACGTATACCCTGCGTACCAGTTGCCTGAATTATGCTCCTGTCACTCAGAAAGTCAGTCAAAGTCAAAAAGAAATGGTGATAAGGCTGAAAAGTACCACTTTCAACATGGATCAGGTAGTGGTAACCGGAACCGGAACTCACCACAAGCTGAAAGACAGCCCTGTACCCGTAGAGGTCATTTCCCAACGTGATCTGCAAAATGCCAATCCATCCAGTTTCCAGGATGCCTTGGTGAAACTGGTTCCCTCTATCTCGGTGCAAACCACCGCTATGGGAACAACCCTATACGTAAACGGACTGCCTGATAAATACCTCCTCGTATTAATTAACGGTAAAAAAGTAGCCGGAGATATTTCGGGATCTATAGATTACGACCGGATCAATATGGATGCCGTAAAACGTATTGAAGTATTAAAAGGAGCATCTTCCGCCCTTTATGGCAGTGACGCCATCGCAGGAGTAATCAATATCATTACCGATGATCCTAAATCTGCATTGAATGTATCTTCCAATACCCGTGTAAGTTCTCACGGACGAATTTCAGAATCAGTCAACGCAGACGCCAATGATGGAAAATTATCCGCACACTTGAACTATAATTACCGCACTTCGGATGGATGGCAACTGAATCCGTATGAGGAAAGCAAGGGAGAACTGGTGGAAACCACAAAGAAACCGGTCTATAAGAATCATTCGCATAATGTGAGCCAAACCTTGAGCTACGCAGCCACAGAGCGTTTAAGCCTTCATTTGAACGGTAATCTTTTTATCAGCGAGAACGACCGTACCGGAGCCTACGATTACAACAACCGGCATCAGTCCTATACAGTGGGTGGAACAGCCAAATATCTGTTGGCTAAGCGGGCTTCATATATAGAAGGGAATATAAGCACCACCAATTTCCGTTCTTTTTATGACTATATAAATGATGCAAAAACGCATAAAACCGGTGACGAAGTCCTCAGTAAAGACCAGACTTACACCAATGCCAATCTAAAAGGTGTATTCAAAACCCACAAGAACAATACACTTTTTACCGGACTGGACTATGTATTCGAAGGCTTGGAGCCGACTGAAACCAGCAAGATGCTGAATAATGAATACCAAAGTGTTTATACACTGGCAGCATACGTACAGGACGAAGTAAAACTACTGGATGCAATCAGCGTAGTGGCAGGTATACGGTATGCCTATAATGAAAAGTTTAAAAGCCAGTTCACGCCCAAACTATCCTTGATGTACCAATATTCAGAACTGAATGTACGTGCATCCTACGCTGCCGGATTCCGTTCACCTACCTTGCAACAAATGTATGCCGTTTCTGAAAGCCGTGGACAAATCACGGTCGGAGACCCTGGCCTGGACCCGGAAAAGAGCAATTTCTATAATTTGAATATAGAATACAATCATCGTTTGTTCTCCATTGCCGCGTCCATTTATCAGAATGACCTGAAAGACAAGATTGAAGCGGAAGATATAGGAACAACGCCCGAAGATATTGAAAACGGCATCACTCGCAGACGCCAGTACCGCAATATAGAAAAGGCACGTGTGAAAGGCTTTGACATAGGTTTTTCAGTCCGTCCCTTCACAGGCTTCATGTTCGGAGCAAACTATATTTACACGGACGGGCGCAACCGTACGGAAGACATCCGTTTGGAAAGAACAGTACGTCACTCGGGTAATTTCAATGCCAGCTGGCGAAAAACATGGAACGATTATACATTCAATATTGCAATCAACGGACGCTATCAAGGTACACGCTGGTCTAAAACTTACGGCAACGCCCCCGCCCACCAGCTTTGGGATATCAACACACGCCATTCATTCAATTTAAAATCTGTTGCTCTGGAACCCGCCGTCGGAGTTGAAAACATTTTCAATTACACAGATGACCGTCCTTATAACAGTAATTATGCAACTCTGACACCGGGACGCTCGTTCTATGTCAGTCTGCTGGTTCGTTTCAAGCAATAAAACTATTTTTAGCATGACCTCTAAAACCAGACTTGTCTATCTGCTCATAACAACTTTCTGCCTGGCAGGTTGCGGCTATAAAAGCCGCAACCCGGTGAGTAAAAACGGGCTACCTTCCGCAGATACCATACAAACAGCCCTGGCCCCCCGTTATGCCAAAGGCTTCAAGATAACTGTTCGTCCGGATGGAGTAAAGCTTCTGTCCATCTCGGAGCCGAACAATAACCATGCAATACCCGAACTTTTCGCCTTAGTTCCTAAAGGAACAAAAGCCGAGATACCCGATGGCTATACCGTTATTCCGACTCCGACAGACAGAGTGATCTGCATGACCACGCCGCAACTGGCAGGTTTTACCGGTCTGAACGCTTATGACAAAGTGGTAGCGACAAGTACCACCCGCCGGATGCAGAATAAGGAATGGCTTGCCCGATTAAAAGACGGACGGGTGAAAAAGATAGGAATGGAAGGAAACTTTGATACGGAAATCATCATTGCATCCCAACCCGATATCATTTTCGTATCTCCCAACCGCCGGGGAGGGTATGAAGTGATGAAAGAGCTGAACATCCCTCTGGTCCCCTATTGGGCTTTCAAGGAAACATCACCATTGGGGCTGTCCGAATGGATCAAGGTAGCAGGTATGTTTATCGGTAAAGAGGAAGAGGCATGCCAATTATTTGCACAAATGGAACAACGCTATAACCTGTTGAAAGCCAAAGTTTCCAATGTAAAACAGCGTCCCAGTGTATTCAGTGGAGAAATGAGAAGAGATACCTGGTATGTACCCGGAGGACAAAGTTTCTATGCCCGCTTGTTCGCCGACGCAGGGGCCGATTACTTTATGAAGGATAATAGTGAAACAGGAGGTGTACTCATGGATTTTGAAACCGTATACGCCAAAGGATATAATGCCGGCTACTGGAGAGTGATGAATGGTTATAAAGGAGAATTCTCTTATGAAGCATTAAAAGCTTCCAATCCACAATATGCTGATTTCCGGGCTTTTAAAGAAAAGAAGGTTATTTATTGCAATCTGGAATGGATACCTTTGTATGAGAATCTTCCCCTCTCACCCGATGTTCTTCTGAGTGACATGATAAAAGCTTTTCACCCGGAACTACTTCCCGATTATCATCCTGTGTTTTATTCGCTTCTGGAAAAAGAATAAGTATTCCAGTTCTCATGCTTATGATAACAAACAGTTTTAATCCGGCTTATCTATTTCACTATTACAAAAATGGCTGAAGTCTCGGACTTCAGCCATTCCGTAAAAGGTTATTCCAATATACCGGCAATATCCTCCGCCATCTGCTTGTCAGTCAACCGGTTGGTTTTCATCAGCTCATCCAGATTATAGCGGTCTGCAAATTCTTTACGAAGTCCGTAATTCAGCACCCGCATTTCAGAATTACCATAATAACGCGCTATCTTCTCGCCGAATCCTCCATCCAGCACCCCGTCTTCCAACGTTACGACAATACGATGCCCCACTTTCAACTCTTCCAGCATCGGTTCGTCAAGCCCTGTTATGTAACGGGGATTAATCAAAGTAGCCTCAACACCCGACTCTTCCCGAAGCTTATTCTTCAAAGCCTGTCCCAAATCATAGAAAGAACCCAATGCAAGAATAGCGACAGTTTCTCCCCTGGCTGTCATTTTGTAGCGGTTTAACTCGCTATAATCCGTGTCAAACTCTTCCTTACGATGCACCACTGCCACTCCCGGCACACGGATGGCAACGGGATATTCCGTCTGGCGGACAGCCCATTCCAACATAGCAAAATACTCTTCGGAACACGTAGGAGCCAGATAAACCATATTCGGGATATTGCTGATAAGCGGAATATCGAAGAAACCCAGATGAGTCACATCGTTCATTCCGGCTACTGTCCCCATAAACACAGTGATCACCGCCGGATTTCCATTGATACACAAATCCTGAGACAACTGGTCATAGCAACGCTGGATAAAAGTACTGTAAACCCCGTACACCGGACGTCCGCCACCGGCAGCGATACCCGATGCCAATGCCACGGCATGTTCCTCGGCAATACCTACATCCACAAACTGACGCCCTGCCTGTTTCCGGCGTTCAGGAGTAAAACCTATCACAGTAGGAGTACCCGAACTGATGGCAACAACCGTGTGGTCCTCCTTCATCTTCTCCAACAAAAACTTCCCGGTCAGGCTATGGTAATCCTCCATACCGCTGCAATCCACCTTCGGCTTACCCGTTTCCAGATCGAAAGGCATCTCCCAATGAAATTCCTCCCGGTCGGCTTCTGCCGGAGCGTATCCCTTTCCTTTCTGTGTGTGAATATGAACCACTGTGGGACGTGATGTATCTTTCACCTTGGCAAAAGCCGCAACCAAAGACGGAATATCATTCCCCTCTCCCACATAAAGATAATCCAACCCCAGAGAACGGAAGAAATTACAGGACGACCGTCCCTCCGTGTCGCGCAGTTCTTTCAGGTTCTGATAGAGCCCGCCGTGGTTTTCGGCAATGGACATTTCATTATCATTAACCACTATAATAAGGTTGGTTCCCATTTCTCCCGCATTGCTCAGACCTTCATAAGCTTCTCCGCCGCTGAGCGATCCATCCCCTATCACGGCTATGATATTCTCGTGTCCGCCTTTCAGATCTCTGGCTTTGGCAAGACCGCAAGCCAGACTGACAGAGGTGGAAGTATGGCCGATAGTGAAAAAATCGTGCCCGCTTTCCCGGGGATTGGTGTATCCGGACACCACATCATAATCCTCCGGATTCAGGAAAGCACCCTTACGCCCGGTCAGCATCTTATGTGTATAACTTTGATGGGATACATCATATACCATCTTATCCGTCGGTGAATTGAATACATAGTGCAATGCTATTGTAGCCTCCACCATTCCCAGATTAGGTCCCACATGTCCTCCGTGAGCACTTAACTTGGTCAATAATGCATTGCGGATTTCACCTGCCAACTGTCTTAACTGTTCCGCAGAAAACTGTTTTATGTCTTGCGGAGAATTTACTTGTTCAATATACATCGTTCTACCTGTTTAAATGATTTCATCTGTTGTCTTGCTTCATTCCGATGCGGACAAAGCCGCTTTCATTTCACAATGCAAAGATAAGCCAGACCCCATTCATTCTTTGTAGATAAATTACAGATAGAATTACCATTTTTACAGAAGGGAACTGTATCACAAAAACATGGTACTGCAACCCGGTTATCAATTCTGCGAGAGCCGGTAATCACTGGGGGCGACACCTGTTATTTTCTTGAAAAGCACACTGAAGCACTGCACATTAGGATAGCCTAACTTCCGTGCCACAGCAGCAGGCGTATGACCGTCCTGCAACAACATGTGCCTGGCTATATCCAGCCGCTTCAGTTGCAAATATTCCTCCAAAGTCTTGCCGGTTTCAAACTTCAGCAGATCATCGAAGTAAGCGACAGACAAATCAAGCTCTCCCGCCATATAGCCGGATGTGGGCAACTTGCCGCCTTGCAATCTTCCGGATGCGATATATTCCACAAACAAACGTTCCATGTTTTCCAAAAGAGCCTTGTTCTTATTCTCACGGGTAATAAACTGGCGTTCGTAATACCGGGTGCAATAATCCAACAGAAGTTCTATATGCCGGGAAAGAATAATACTGCTATGAGTATCAATGGGATGATGCAACTCATCCTCTATATTCGAGAGGCAACACGTCACTTTCTCTGTTTCACGCCGCGAAAGATGCAGCGCTTCTTCCTTGCGATAATGGAAAAAGGTATAATTTTTAATATGATTCTTCAGTGAGGTGCGGAACAACAGGTCAGGATGAAATGCCAAAAGATATCCTTTATCCGGCAACGTATTCTCCTTACTCATACGAAAGATCTCGCCGGGAGTGAGAAACACCATGGTAGCATTGGAGTAATCATAGTATTTCCGTCCGCAGCAGCAACAACCGCCCGGACAATCCTCAATCAGCAAGACAGCATAGAATTCAAACTTCACCGCATCCTCTTCCAATGAAGGATTCTCCAGATTGATGATGCCCACCTGCGGATGCAATGTCTTGCAACCCAGACAGCGGTTACATTCATATACAGTCCTCAAGTCCAACATAGTCTCTTGCATTGCTTGTTACGACAGAATACTATAAAAGAAGGTTTTGTGCCCGATATTCATTCGGTGTACAGCCCACACGCTTCTTGAACAACCGGCAGAAATGCTGCGGATATTGAAATCCCAGTGAATAGGCTACCCTGCTGACGGTTTCTCTCCTGTCGGACATCCGTTCCTTTGCCAGTTCTATCACTTTTTCCTGAATATATTCCTGTGGAGTCTTGCCGGTTTCCTTCTTGAACATATCCCCGAAGTAGTTGGATGAAAGGCACAGTTTGTCAGCAAAGTATTTCACGGTAGGTAATCCGTCACGCTCGGCAAGTTCGCCCTCAAAATAATCGTCAAGCAACCCTTCAAAGCGTGTCAACACATCACGGTTCGAATGACTGCGGGTGGCGAACTGACGTTCATAAAAACGCATACAGTAATTAAGAAGCAGTTCTATATAGTTTACCAGCAAGGTCTTACTGTGCTTGTCCACCCCCCGTTCCAGTTCCATACGGATAATCTTCAGGCAATCTGTCATAATATTGCGCTCATCTTCCGAAAGGTGCAGCGCCTCGCTCACTTCATACGAAAAGAAGGTATATTTCTTTATTGTTTTTCCAAGCGTGGTCCCCCGTAACAAATCCGGATGAAAAAGAATGCCAAGCACATTCAACTGCACACGGTCGGTGGTCAATGTGGTTTCCGTTGTTTGTCCCGGAGCAAAACATACCACGGTTCCCTCCTGATAGTCATAACTCCGACGCCCGTATTTGATATCACAAGCTTTCTCCAATTTCAGATAAAGTGCATAAACGCCATAGTTCCAGTGCACATAGTCCATCTGCCGGGTAGCCTTGTTCAAATCAATGACACTGACCAACGGATTCAGTGTTTCAAGTCCGTATAGACTGTTATATTGGTCCACACTGTCTAAATTTAATATCTTATCCATCATTCTAACTTGTTTAATGTCTGCTAAAATACAGCTTTTTCAGTTATTTGAAATATTCCGGTCACAAAAATAAGAAGTTATCCGGACAAGGTTATAACCTCAATTACGGATTATCTTACCTTAGTTACCGAATCTTATCCCATCCGGGAATAAAAAGAAGAGCCGGAATGTTCCTGCCGGGCTACCCACTCCATATATATGGCAGCACATTCATACACTTGTTGAGCTAAAAGGACATTGCTTTTTCGATGACGATGTGGCAGGAACAAATTGATGCTAATCATCAATCAAAAAAATGTATCCGATTGGTTCAGGGAGCTGTTTAGCAAACTCTATCAAAGGATACAACTGAAAGAGGTGCAGAAAAGGAGCAAAGGTTTTAGCCTGTAAAGAAAGGTATTTTGCTGAAATACAGTAAAAAGTGCAATTCACAATGAATGATATACTGTACCTTTTGCTATATTTGCATATAATCCATTTAATATTAAAAGAATGAATGCGGATTTTGATTATTTAGAAATAAACCGGGGAACAACAGGGTAGATATCCATCTGAAATCTGACTTTTAAATATAGGATAAAACATTAAAGTAATCATATTCTGATGGTCTATTCCATAATAGCTACAAAATAAGAAAGACTGAAAAGAATTTACCATAAATATAATAGATATGAAAACAGACTTTACAATCAGGGAAGCTCAACAGACGGATACTATTGCGCTAAAAGAATTATTTCAAAACACTGTTCTTGCGGTAAATAGCAAGGATTATTCGCAGGCAGAAGTTGAGGATTGGGCATCCTGCGGAGATGACCTTTCTAACATTGAAGAGATGATAAAGACCCACTATTTTATTGTAGCTGTTAATCAACAGTCACAAATCGTTGGTTTTTCATCTATTACGTCTCAAGGCTATTTACATTCTATGTTTGTTCACAAGGACTTTCAAGGTAAAGGTATTGCTACGATGCTTTTGGAAGAAATAGAACGATATGCAATTACAGCCGGAATTATGCGGATTACATCCGAAGTGAGCTTGACTGCTCGCCCTTTCTTTGAAAAAAAAGGTTATATAGTAAAGGAAGAACAAAAGCGCAAAGCGAATCAGCTTTCTCTCACTAACTTTTGGATGGCAAGGGAAATGGCTAAAATCAAGCCTTATAATGGTCGTATTCCTGCTTGTGGTGTCTTTTGTGGGGGATGCCCCATATATACGAGAGAAAAAAGAGCTTGCAGAGGAGCCGAGTTAAATCATTCTCGTTGTGAAAAATGCAAAACATTTCATTTATGTTGTTTTGGGAAAAAGATAACACATTGTTTCCAATGCAGCAACTTCCCATGTACCAGATTTAAAGGATTTGCCAAACGTTGGCAAAAGCATGGACAGGATTTTATTGAAAATCAAAAACTGTTAAGTGAGATAGGTGAAGTGGCGTTTTTGGAGTATTATAATAAAAAGGTTACAGATTAAGTCAAGTTCGTTTTGGATATATAGACAAAGGAACAAACTAAACTTATTTATACTGACAGCAAAATATGTGCTGGCGAAAAGAAAACAAAGTTTTGTCGTTTCGCCAGCATTATTTTTGTACTTTTGTCACATATAACAAAATACAAATGGATATAAATCAGAATTATAGAGAAGCTGTAAAGAGCATAAAAGAAGCTATCCTACGCAGCCAGTACCGTGCAGCCGCATCGGTGAACAAGGAACAGCTATCTCTTTATTACGGCATCGGACGTTATGTGTCGGAAAATTCCCGTACTGGCTTTTGGGGAAAAGGTGCAATTGAACAGATATCTTCCCTATTGCAAAAAGAATTGCCGGGGCTAAGGGGATTTTCAGCTTCGAATATAAAGAACATGCGAATATTTTATGAAGCATGGGAATCTGTTTTAAATCGCCAGCCACTGGCTGACGATTTAGTATTGGATGAAAAATTACTTCTTGTAGAAATTCGCCAGCCACTGGCTGATGAATTTAACTGGTCAGACTTCCTTTCAATCGGCTTTAGTCATCATACTGAAATAATATCCAAAGCTAAGACTTTGGAAGCAAGGCTGTTCTATATACATGAGTGCGCCACTCGCTATTGGAGTAAATACACTTTAAGGGATTACTTAAAAACAGACCTGTACAGCCATCGGGGCACTTTTCCTAACAATTTCGCACAAGCATTGCCTGATACCAAGCAAGCTCTAAAAGCTGTTTGCTCATTCAAAGATGAATACTTGCTTGATTTCATTAATGTGGAGGAACTGAATGAACAGGAGGAGGATTTAGACGAAAAGATAGTAGAAAAGGCGATTGTTGCCAATGTGAAGAAGTTTATCATGACCTTCGGACAAGATTTCAGTTTTATAGGCAATCAGTATCGTATGGAGGTTGCAGGAGAAGAAATGTTTATTGATTTGCTCTTTTTCAATCGGGAGCTTAATTCCTTGGTCGCAGTCGAACTGAAATCCGGAAAATTCCGCACATCTTATTTGGGACAACTGAATACTTATCTATCTGCTTTAGACACATATATCCGGAAGCCGCATGAAAACCCTTCTATCGGAATAATCCTTTGCAGGGAAATGAATCAAACCTTTGTAGAGTTTGCCGTTCGTGATTATAACAAGCCGATGGGGGTTGCTACTTACCATGCATCTAAAGACATGCCGGAACGGCTTCGTAACGCTTTGCCGGACATTGAGGATTTGAGAAAGCTATTGTAAAGCAAAAGCCTTATTTCTTTTTCGGACAGGTAATCGCCTTTTATTACCTTTACATAAGAAACCCGCCACCAAGCTAATTTCTTCGTTTTTTGTTACGATTTTGTCACCTGCCGTTAGTAATAGACTGATTTCTTCTTTGATAATCAGCTTGATATCCTGATCCATATATTATATATGGCAGAATCAGTAATTAAGGTCAGGATACCCGTAATTTATCTACAAAGAACTCAAGCAAATATACCTAAATTTGCAACATCATAAAATATTAAAACGTATATTTGAACCAAATAACATAAATCGTATGAAAAGACTCGGATTATTTATGACGGTAATCATGATACTGTGTATTACCGTAAACGCACAGAAACAGAGCAACAGAACATTAGTAGCTTACTTCTCGGCGACAGGTACAACAGAGAAAGCCGCCAAACAGATAGCGGAGGTGACAGGCGGAGCCCTCTACGAAATACAACCTGCAAAGAAATATACCTCCGCCGACCTGGACTGGCACGACAAATCCTCGCGCAGCAGTGTGGAAATGGCAGATGCCTCGTCACGTCCCGCATTGCGTTCCCAGCCCCAAAACTTGGCAGCCTATGATACCATCTATATCGGTTTCCCCATTTGGTGGAACCTGGCTCCAAGAATCATCAACAGTTTTATAGAAAAAGGTGATTTCACAGGCAAGATCCTCATTCCATTCGCTACCTCGGGTGGAAGCCGCATTTCTAACGCCGAACAAGAATTAAAGAAAGCCTACCCCAGCCTGAACTGGCAGAAAGGCAGGCTGATGAACGGTGCTACCAAAGAAGAGATTAAACAATGGACTAAAAAATAAATAGTATGAGAAAGAATTTAGGAGCAAAACCTTTTACCTATCCGCAACCGGTATTTATCATCGCCGCATACGATGAAAACGGTCTTCCCAATGCCATGAATGCGGCTTGGGGCGGTATCAGTGAAATGAATGAAATCAGTATTTGTATCAGCGAAGGTCACAAGACAACGGCCAACATCCTGAAACGCAAAGCATTCACAGTGAGCATGGCAGAAGCCGGGCAAATCATCGCTTGCGATTATGTAGGCATTGTTTCGGGCAACAAGGTTCCGGACAAATTCGCCCGTGCGGGATTCCATGCCACCCGGTCGGAATTTGTGGATGCCCCGCTGATTGATGAATTATCCGTAGCTGTGGAATGCAAGCTGAAGGATTACAATCCCGAAACCTGTATCCTGCGCGGCGAAATAGTCAATGTAAGTGTAGATGAACGTGTACTGGATCAGAATGGAAAAGTGGATGCCTCCAAAGTTATTCCCGTCATCTTCGACCCGTTCAATAATGATTATCTGAAAGTAGGAGAAAAAGTGGGTAATGCTTTCTCGGATGGCAAGGCCTTAAAATAACGGAATCCGATATGATACAAACAGCGGAGGCAGCTTCTTCCATACAGAACAAACTCCGGCAAGCCGATTCCTAAGCTCTCACATCCTTGTGACTAAGCCTTTTTGAACGAATGATTTCTATCTCCCAAGCTTGCGGAGTTAAATCCATAGCCTTTGGAGTTATCTCCATAAGCTTGGGAGTTAACTCCAAAGGCTATGGAGATAGAAATCATCCGTTTAAAAAGGGTTAAGTGCAGGAATAAAAAGGCTTAACCATCCCCATAGTGCCCCCCAATGATTCCGCCAACATTTTTTCTTCAAACTTATCTATCAGCAAATCTCTATAATTCTTAGTTCCTTTTTTAATTCTCACCGGCAATATCCTCTGCTTTGCCGACTTCCCGACTACGGCACATTCTGAATGATGCCTTATTCATTGTTAAGCCTGATAAAAAAAAGATTTCCATAATTTATAGAAAGAAAAGACTTGTTTCTCCCGCTCAAATAAGTAACTTTGTACGGTTAAGTTTGGCTCCTCATGCCAGCCACCACTTTCAGTCCGTCGATGTAAAAGCCTGAAAGCAAGATGAAGGAACTACTGTCAGGACAGCGCATTGTCATTCAGAGGATTATATTGGCTGAAAGCACTGAAGGAAACTTTTAAATCAGATTCCGGAAAGGAATAATTATATAATAAAAAATGAAAAAGGCCCAATTAATCGTAGCCGGCATTGGTCCCGGCTCACCCGAAGATATAACCCCCGCTGTAATACAAGCAGTCAAGAACAGCGATGTAGTAATCGGCTATAAATACTATTTCCAGTTTATCGAACCCTATCTGGAACCGGGCACCGAATGTATAGACACCGGAATGAAACGTGAAAAAGCACGTGCCGAACAGGCTTTCGAGCTGGCGGAACAGGGAAAGACTGTATGCGTTATCAGCTCGGGAGATGCCGGAATTTATGGCATGGCTCCGCTGGTTTACGAAATGAAACGCGAGCGTGGCAGCCGGGTGGAAATAGAAGTATTGCCGGGTATCAGTGCTTTTCAGAAAGCGGCTTCCCTGTTGGGAGCACCCATCGGTCACGATTTCTGCGTGATTTCCCTCTCCGACCTCATGACACCATGGGACCGGATTGAAAAACGCATCCATGCAGCCGCAACGGCAGATTTTGTAACGGCGGTCTATAATCCCAAAAGCGAAGGGCGGTATTGGCAACTCTACAGATTAAAAGAAATTTTTCTGAAAGAGCGTGACCCCGAAACCCCGGTAGGCTTTGTGCGTCAGGCCGGACGTAAGGAAGAAACCGTGACAATCACCACCTTGCAAGAGTTCGATCCCGAACAGGTGGATATGTTTACAGTGGTATTGATTGGCAACTCCCAGTCTTATCATCAGGAAGGGAAATTAATCACTCCACGTGGTTATTACCGGGAAAAGACCACCGATGCGACAGGAATCGGTCAGGAGATTATGATAAACAGTTTCCGTACTATTGAGAAAGAATTGAAAAATAAAAATATTCCTTCGGATCACAAATGGGCATTACTGCATGCCATCCATACCACAGCCGATTTCGAAATGGAAAACATATTGCATATAGATCCTCTTGCCGTAGAATGTCTGTATAAAATATTGAATGAAGGAAAAGTACGTACAATTATTACGGATGTGACGATGGCTGCCGCGGGCATCCGTAAAGGTGCTTTGGAACGGATGGGCATCGGGGTGAAATGCTATCTGGGTGACGAACGCGCGGCAGCATTGGCAAAAGAAAAAGGAATCACCCGTACACAGGCCGGTATACGTATGGCAGCAGAGGAACATCCGGAAGCTTTATATGTATTCGGTAATGCCCCTACAGCATTGATGGAACTGTGTGACCTGATACGGAAAGAAAAAGCGCATCCATGCGGCATCATCGCTGCTCCGGTGGGCTTTGTGCACGTTTGCGAAAGCAAACACATGGTGAAACCTTTCAGCCATATCCCCAAACTGATAGTAGAAGGACGCAAAGGGGGAAGCAATCTGGCAGCGACTCTGGTAAATGCCATCCTTACTTTTGATGATGCGGAACAACTGAAACCGGGAAGAGATGTATAAGTCCATGCAAACATTCTATATAATAGGTATAAGCGATGACCGGAATCAATTTCTTTCTCCTGAAATCCGGAACTTGGTTTCTCAAGGGAAAGTCTTCTCGGGAGGAAAACGTCATCACGAACTGGTACACGCTTATTTGCCGGAAGATGCCGTATGGATAGACATCACCGTCCCGCTGGATGCGGTATTCTGCCGTTACGAGGAACATTCCGAAATAATCGTTTTCGCTTCGGGCGACCCGTTGTTTTTCGGCTTCGCCAATACCGTCATGAGAAAACTCCCGTCGGCAAAGATTATCTTATTCCCCACCTTCAACTCGCTGCAAATGCTGGCACACCGTATATTGCTCCCCTATCAGGAGATGCAGACCTTGTCGCTGACCGGACGTCCTTGGGATGCATTCGACTCTGCTTTAATCAGAGGAGATAAACTGATAGGCGTGTTGACCGACCGGGAAAAGACACCTGCCACCATTGCCGCCCGGATGCTGGAGTATGGATATGACAACTACCGCATGACCGTGGGGGAAGCATTAGGCAATGGCGAGGAAGAATCTGTACGTACATTCTCTTTAGAGGAAGCCTCCCAATCTGCTTTCCGCTTTCCCAATTGCCTGATACTGCAAAGAAACAAGGTGCATCCCCGTCCGTTCGGAATTCCCGAAAGTGAGTTTCATCTGTTGAACGGACGCAACAGAATGATTACCAAAATGCCTGTCCGCTTGCTTACTCTCAGTATGCTGACATTAAGGGAAAAGAAATCATTCTGGGACATCGGTTTCTGCACCGGCTCTGTTTCCATAGAAGCCAAGCTCCAATTTCCGGAACTGAAAGTGACAGCATTCGAACAGCGTCCGGAAGGTAAAGAGTTAATGGCACGCAACAGTCGTAAATTCGGCACGCCCGGCATTACAACCGTCATGGGTGATTTTCTGGAAACGGAACTCGGCGGGCTTCCCGCCCCCGATGCCGTATTTATAGGTGGTCATGGAGGAAAAATGATAGAGATTCTACAAAAAATCAAAGAAGTGCTGTTGCCTGACGGAGTCATTGTATTCAATTCGGTTTCGGAAGAGAGCAAGGCCCTGTTCACAAAAGGTATAACGCAAATCAACAAGAAGGTAACACAGTGTACCCGTATTGCTGTGGATGCCTTTAATCCGATAGAGATAATGAGAGCGGAATAAATGATTTAAAACAGATAACAAATGAAAGCAATCATACTGATATCAGAAGCCAGCCTGCCGTTGGCAAAAACACTACAAAGAGAGTTGCCGGATACCCTTATTTATACCAAAAACGAATGCGAAGGCTGTATTTCCATCACATCCTGCCATCGGTTCATAGAGGAGCATTTCAATGACTTCGACAGCATCATCTTTATCGGTGCCATGGGAATCTGTGTACGCAGCATTGCAGGATGCATAAAAAACAAATATAAAGATCCGGCAGTGGTCTGTGTGGACAGTACGGGGCGCTTTGTCATTTCAGTACTTTCCGGGCATGTGGGGGGAGCCAATGAACTGACCCGCCATATTGCCGCCATTACAGGAGGAGAAGCTGTGATTACCACCCAAAGTGACAATGCCGGGTTATGGGCGCTGGACACGCTGGCTGGAAAATATGGCTGGAAAATAACTGTTCCTCATGCAGAAATGAACAGACTGGTCACACTTTTTGTCAACCGGGAACCAACGGCGCTGCTGCTCGATATAAAGGATAAAGGTACGGAGTATCTGGAACGCACGCTTCCCGCACACGTAAAAGTGTTCTATCATTTCGAAGACATGCCCCAATCGGAATTCAAGTTGATTATTGCTGTTACACCTTATATATATAGTGCGGAGATTCCCATGCTCTGCTTCCATCCCGCCGTCCTCCACTTGGGAATAGGTTGCCGGAAACAATGCGATCCTTCGGGCATTGCGGAATACATAGAAGCCGTGATGCACAGACATGGTTTGTGCCCGTTCTCTCTCGCCTCCCTCAATACCATCGAACTGAAAAAAGACGAGCCTCTGCTGGAAATCCTCCACCGGCGATGGGCCGATACGGAAACCCATATTTATCCTGCGGAAGAACTGAAAGATATCACAGTTCCCCATCCGTCTGAAAAGGCATTCGAAGTGACAGGCGTCTATGGAGTGGCCGAAAGCACAGCCTTGAAAAGCAGCGGTGAAGGAACACTTGTATTGGAAAAGCAAAAGGGCATGCTGACAGAAGGAAACCACTTCACTTTTGCCATAGCCGTCAGTGCGACAGCCATGCGTGGCGGACATATAGAGATAGTGGGTGCAGGTCCCGGTGATCCCGAACTGATTTCGGTACGCGGAAAACGAATGTTGGAGAAAGCGGATCTTGTTCTGTATGCCGGAAGTCTTGTTCCCCGCGAACTGACCTTTTATGCTAAAGAAGGAGCGACCGTACGCAGTTCCGCCGGTATGGATTTGGAGGAACAGTTCGCCTTGATGAAAGAGTTTTATGATAAAGGATTGTTTATTGTACGCTTGCACACGGGAGACCCTTGCATTTATGGAGCCATCCAGGAACAAATGGCTTTCTTCGACCGCTACAAGATGAGTTATCATATCACTCCGGGGATCTCCTCGTTCCAGGCGGCTGCGGCAGCATTGAGGTCACAGTTCACCATCCCCGAAAAAGTACAAAGCATAATCCTCACCCGTGGGGAAGGCCGTACTCCGATGCCCGAAAAAGAACAATTACATAAATTGGCGCAATCACAAAGTACAATGTGCATTTATTTAAGTGCGGGCATTGTGGAACAGGTACAGGAAGAGCTGATGCAGGCATATCCTCCCGAGACTCCGGTTGCCGCCTGTTATAAGCTGACTTGGAAAGAAGAAAAGATTTATCGCGGAGAGTTGAAGGATTTGGCTAAGATAGTACGTGACAATAACCTGACGCTGACTACCTTATTGGTAGTAGGCGAAGCGATAGACAACCGGAAAGGTCTGTCCCGGCTCTATGCGCACGAGTTCAAACACTTGTTCAGAAAGTAAAAAAAGAATCATTCACATCCAGCCTATGATACTGATTTTAGGAGGAACCACCGAAGGACGCACCGCCGTGAAAGTTGCCGATGAAGCCGGAAAGCCCTACTTCTACTCTACCAAAGGAGAATGGCAGGAGATACAATGCAAGCACGGCATCCGTATCACCGGAGGAATGGACACGGAGAAAATGGAAAGTTTCTGCCGCCAAAACAACATCCGTTTGTTGGTGGATGCTGCCCACCCGTTTGCCTCCCAACTCCACCGGACTGTGGATGAAACAAGCCGGACGCTACATCTTCCTGTCATACGTTTTGAAAGGAAGTATCCTCCACGCACCGAAAACATCATCTGGTGTGAAGACTATGCAGATGCCATTTACCGGTTAGAGAAAGCAGGAACCGATCACCTGCTGGCACTGACCGGAGTACAGACCATCGGGAAGTTACGCCCTTATTGGGAGAAACATACCTGTTGGTTCCGCGTACTGGAACGGGAAACTTCCATCACATTAGCCCAAGAACAAGGCTTCCCGAAAGGAAATCTGGTATTCTATCATGCCGGAGAATCCGAAACTCTTTTATTAGAGACACTACATCCACAGGCCATTCTGACCAAGGAAAGCGGAGAATCCGGAGGATTTTCGGAGAAAGTGAAAGCGGCACAGGCTGCAAAAATCCCGGTCTTTGCTATAAAACGCCCTCCCCTTCCCAGGCATTTCATGATCGTTACCGGTGAATATGGATTGAGAAAACAGATAGAAAAGAACATCCCTGCTTTTTACCCGTTGAGAAGCGGCTACACCACAGGGGCCTGCGCTACTGCAGCTGCAAAAGCAGCATTGACGGCTCTGATTTTAGGGGAAGAACAGAAAATGATATCCTTCCGCCTTCCCGATGACGAGGAAATGACCTTACCGGTAGCCCATACAGAAATAGAAAAGAACAGTGCCACCTGCACCGTTGTTAAAGATGCGGGAGATGATCCGGATGTCACTCACGGCGCATCCATTGTGGTAACGGTAAGTTTTAGCAATCACCCGGACATCCGTTTCCTGCAAGGTGAAGGAGTGGGACGAGTCACCCTTCCGGGGCTGGGATTGGAAATCGGGGAACCCGCCATCAATCGCATCCCCCGACAAATGATAATGAAAGAATTATCGGCGCTTTATGACAAAGGGCTGGATGTTACCATTTCCGTTCCCGGAGGAAAAGAGTTGGCACAACGTACTTTCAATCCTAAACTAGGAATTGTGGACGGCATTTCCATCATTGGAACTTCGGGCATAGTCCGTCCTTTTTCTTCAGAAGCTTTTGTCGAGGCTATCCGCAGGGAAGTGGAGGTTTGTGTGGCTGTGGGCTCATCCAGACTCATCATTAATTCGGGAGCAAAAAGCGAACGTTTTGTGAAGAAGGAGTATCCGGGATTACCTGCTCAGGCTTTTGTACATTATGGAAATTTTATAGGGGAGACACTCAAGATAGCTGCCAAGCTTAAGGTTCCATTGGTTACTTTAGGCATTATGATAGGCAAGGCGGTGAAACTGGCCGAAGGAAATCTGGACACACACAGTAAGAAAGTGGTGATGAATAAAGAATTCCTAAGGCAGGTGGCAATGGAAGCCGGATGCTCTCCGGATGTTGAAAGCATGATAGAAAGGTTGACATTAGCCCGTGAATTATGGACCTTGCTGTCTGAAGAAGACGGCGGAAAGTTCTTTCCGTGTTTGTTGGAACATTGTTTTGCGCATTGCGTCCCCTTATTGCCCGAAGGAAAATTGACAATCCTCTTGATTGATGAAGAAGGAAATATTCCTTTCAGGATACAATAACTGATTATTTAGACGCTGCTGCTAAACGGAAGCCAATATAGCAGTGACCTGTTCTAACAATTCCTCTATGGTATCTACCTTTATCGTCCTCCCGGCTACCGGGTGGATAATATATCCACTGGTAGTCATATCTCCCGTTTCAATATAAAAATCGGACTCAACACGCCGGCTTGCCAGAATACCATTCCGCTGCAAGGCTTTCCGTACCATCGCATACTTATTTCCATGTCCCACCAGACGGACTTCTTTTTCAAACTCATTGTCAATGCGGAACAGTCCGGTTTCCATATCAAAAACAATACCCTTACGGGAGAAAAAATTACTCAGGCATCCGTCTATGGAAAGATCTTCAGGAGTTCCTATAGTCACTCCATTGGCTTTATCCATCAGCCAAATCTTATCAGCAATCTGCAAAGCTAACTCTAAATCATGGGTGGAAAGAAAAATCGTCTTGTTGGTAGAACGTGACAAATGATGAAGCAATTGCATAATCTCCACTTTACTGGGGAAATCAAGAAAAGCAGTCGGCTCATCCAGAAAAATCACCGGGGTTTCCTGTGCCAACGCCTTTGCTATCATTACTTTCTGACGCTCACCGTCACTCAAAGTATGTACCATCCGGTATTTCAAATCCTCAATCCTTACCAGCTCAATGGTATCGTTTACTGTATTCTTGTCCTCCTTGCTTAAATTTCCCCAGAAACCGGTATAAGGACTGCGCCCCATACCCACCAGTTCTTCTACGGTCATGTTCCGCAGACTGCATTTTTCGGTCAATACCACTCCGATAACTGTCGCCAACTGTTTATCGGTGTAATCCGTCAGTTTCTTTCCCATTATTTCTATCTCTCCTCCTACAGGCGGCTGAAAGGCAGACAAAGTACGCAATAAAGTAGATTTCCCTACTCCATTCGCCCCCAAAAGACAAGTCAGTTCCCCACTGCGGATAGTAGCATCAATGTCCTTCGCTACAATCTTGGTTCCCCCCTTACCGGGATAACCGGTAGTCAGTTTCCGAATATGTATAGTTTCTTGATTCATCATTACTCATTCATTTCATTGCGACGTTTATTGAATAAAACCGACATCACTACCGGAGCACCTACCAAAGCCGTCACCGAATTTACCGGCAATGCACCTTCGAAACCGGGCATACGGGCAATCAGATTACATACCAATGCCAATGACGCACCTGCCAGTAAAGAAGCAGGCATCAGAATACGATGATCGGATGTGCGGAACATTCCCCTGCAAAGATGCGGAACGGCCAGCCCCAGAAAAATAATCGGGCCGCAATATGCGGTAACAATAGCTACCAATACTCCCGAACAAGTAATGACAAGCAGACGGGCACGTTTTATATTCAATCCGAGATTCCGTGCGTATGCATCTCCCAGCAGCAAAAGATTCAATGTTTTGACAAGCAGGAAGGAAAGTGGCAACAATACCACCATGATACATATAAATAAAGTCATCTGATCTCCCGATACACGGGCAAAACTTCCCAACCCCCAAATGACATATGCACGAATATCCTCCTCCACACTGAAAAATTTCAGCACACCGATCACCGCATTGGCTATGTAACCAATCATCACACCGATAATCAGCAAAGTAACATTGCCCCTTACTTTTTGGGAAACGAAAACAATAAGTGCCATAATGGAAAGTGAACCTGCAATAGCTGCTATGGTAAGGGCTATTTCCCCCATAAAGCCTAGCTTGCTCAAAGCAACACCACCCAAACTGCCCGAAAGAAGCACCACAAAAGCAACTCCCATACTGGCTCCCGAACTGATGCCCAGTACCGACGGACCGGCCAAAGGATTGCGGAAAACAGTCTGCATCTGTAAACCGCTGACAGAGAGCCCCGCCCCCGCCGCCAATGCGGTAAGCGCCTGTGGTACCCGTGATTTCCAAATAATATTTTGCCATATAACAGACTCATTCCCTGTTCCCCAAAGGATATTCCACACAGCACGAAGCGGTATGGAAACAGAACCTAATACCAGATTCAGGAAGAAAAACAGAAAAATAGAAGCCATAATTAACAGCATATAAAATGCAACAGGTCGTTTCATATACTATTTTCCTATTTAAGCAATTCATAATATCCCGGTTGGTGACCGGACAAAAGCTGCGGATGAAAGATTTGAATCAAATCTGCCAGAACAACTTCCGGTTCTGTAGGCATACTCTCATAAAAAGGTTTTTCACGCATGTTACAATAAATCACCCCTTTCTCTTTGTATGCTTTAAAATCAACATAACGGGCATCTTCCTCTTTCAACGTGTTATAAGAAAATTCTCCTTGATAGCTATTCACAATACGCCAATAATCGGCACCTGCCGCTTGGCTGTAAACTGTTTCAAAATCGAGGGTGACTCCTCCAGACTGTTCATCGTCTTTCAAAAAATAATCGGCACCGGCATCTTTAAACAATTGTGCGAGAAAACTCCTCCCTCCTACAGCATACCAATTGCCGCCCCGCAATTCTCCACTGAATACCACCGGGCGTTTTGTCACCCGACCGGTCAGTTCCTTCAGTTCGTTATATCTTTTCTTAATAGCGGCAAACTGCTTATTAGCTTTATCTTCTCTTCCCAATAACAAGCCCACAAACTTTATCCATTCAGCCTGTCCCAAAGGAGTCATTTCCTTATATCCCAAATGCGGCATCAAAGGAATGCCTACCTCTTTCAAAGCATCGTACCCCCCTCGTTTAAAAGGAGAGATCAAAATCAAATCCGGGTTTACACTCATAATCACCTCATTATCGAAATTCCCTTCAATACCTATCTTATGAATGCTTCCATCTTTCAAACGATCATTTATTTTCTTGTTAAACAAATGACGTGTACTAGTGATACCCACCACCGCATCCAGCTCTTCCAACTTGATAAAATTGGAAAGTTGCAGGGAAGTCATGCAGATAACGCTTCGTATGGGAGTTTCAATAACCGTATAATCCGCAGGTATGTTTTCCGCTTCCACACCTCTTGGCACCAAAGCATAATGAAAAGACTGACTTTCTTTATTCTGAGGGTCCTGAATGTCAAGCAGACAAGCCTGATCCGTATAGGTTATTTTAAACCCTTGGGCATATTCCGGAATAATCTTCACAATAGAAGAATCTGTCAATGTCTTATGCTCCAGATTCCCGGAGCCCTGTTTGTGCTTATTTTGGCAGGCTGTAACAGTCAATAATAACAAAAGGCCCGAAGCCCATATTAGTTTTTTCATGTTCTTTTCTGTTTTTCAGCCAACAAAGGTAATCAATTCTCTTGCTTTATACGGAATTTTTCAGCACTTTTGCGTGCTTAAAAACTGTAAATACCTACAAAAGATGAGTCATCCGATCTATTTTGTTTCTTTAGGACCCGGTGATGCCGAACTGATTACATTGAAATCATTGCATGCTTTACAGCAAGCAGACATAATATATTGTCCATCAACGGTTCGGGAACCAGACAAAATCTTGTCACGTGCCGCCACCCTGTTACATAAGCTAGGCATCAAAGGAGATATACACCTATTCTCGCTCCCGATGAGCAAAGACAGAACAAAAGCAATCAAAGTCTATCGGCAACTTTTCGAAGAAATGAGGCTGGAACAAAAAGCAGGAAAACGGTTGGCGGTAGCAGTAGAAGGCGATGCGGGAATTTACGCCTCCGTTCACTATGTACTGGATCTCCTCGAAGAAAATGGAATCCCCGTAGAGCAACTTCCCGGTATTCCTTCATTCATCGCTGCGGAAGCGGCCGCAAAACTACATCTCATCAGCCAAAAAGAAAGACTGGTCATTATTCCGGGCAATATTACTTCGGACGAACTGGACATGTATCTAAGCCATCATCATGTGCCGGTTATCATGAAATTATCTCAATGTGCAGACATAGTAAAGGATTACATGGAGTCCCACCCCCAATACAGTTATCATTATTTTGAAAATATATCGACAGCCGAAGAATATCATTCTTCCCATCAGGCGGAACTGAAAAGAAGAGTATTTCCTTATTTTTCCTTAATGATCATCTTTAACGAACAGACACGGAAGGACGATAGTGCAAAATAGCGTTCAGAATACCTTCAATATTTACATCATCTTTCTTGATAACTAAAAAATTGTGGTACATTCCTTCTTTCCGGTAACGGATCACAATCGACTTGAGTTTACCAGACTTTGTGTACTCCTTTTCTATCTCTGTGATGTTTTGCAAAGGAAAAACATGCCGAGGCTTCATCCCTCTTATAGCTAAGATAAAAGAATCAGGAGTAATAGTATAAACAGACAATAACCTTACCCCCGTTATCAACAGAGGAGGAGTCAGGACCAGCAAAGATGCATATCTTCCATGCGCTATAAAAAGGCATGTACACGCCACCAACATAATAGCAATAACTGCCCAAATCCATAAAGGATAGCCGGGTCTGAATTCTTGTTTTTCCATATGCCACATCTATCTTGTATAGATACAAAAATAGGGAGATTCAGTTTTATAACCAAATCTCCCTCAAGGAATTTATAAACTATTTCTAACAATTAATCTGATTAGAGAATACCCTTTACTGTTTCCAGCATACCCTTTTCTTGAATAGAGTCAAGATCAGCTTTTACTGCGGCGGTCAAACCCGGAATGTTGTTCAAGTTCTCACCCCAAATAGATTCTGCTGCCAACACGCCTTCCGCCACTTTCTGAGTGCAGCCTGTAGCCCAAAGTTCTTTCAGCAGATTCATGATTTCAGGAGCATCGTTCGGAACAATCTCAGCACCGTCAGCACGAACACCACCTTTATAATAAGTGATGATAGCCGCCAGTCCCAATACCAAGCCTTTAGGCAACTCACCCTTACGCTCCAGATAAACTTTCAAGCCCGGGAGGTCGCGAGTTTCATATTTAGGGAATGAATTCAGCATGATAGAAGTCACCTGGTGATCAACAAACGGATTGTTGAAACGCTCCAAAACATCTTCCGCAAACTTCTTCAATTCTTCTTTCGGCAGGTTCAGGGTTTCCATCAACTCATCGAACATAACTTTATGAATGTATTTACCTACCACTTCATGCTCGCAAGCCTCGCGCACAATGTTGATTCCAGACAGATAAGCTACCGGAGACAGCACTGTGTGAGGACCGTTCAGCAAAGTAACTTTTCTTTCGTGATAAGGAGCTTCAGACGGAACGAACAATACATTCAAACCGGCTTTGTCGGCAGGGAATTCCTTGGCGACCTCCTGCGGAGCTTCAATTACCCACAAATGGAAGATTTCTGCCTGTACCACCAGATTGTCATCATACTGCAATTTTTCTTTAATAGCAGCGATATCTTTGCGGGGGAATCCCGGCACAATACGGTCTACCAAAGTAGCATAGACACCACAAGCTTCCTCAAACCATTGCTTGAAGTCTTCACCCAAGTTCCACAAATCAATATATTGATAGATGGTTTCTTTCAGTTTATGGCCGTTCAGGAAAATCAATTCGCAAGGGAAAATTATCAAACCTTTGCTCTTGTCACCATTGAACGTTTTATAACGGTGATACAGCAACTGGGTCAGTTTGCCCGGATAAGATGAAGCAGGGGCATCATCCAGCTTGCAGGCAGGATCAAAAGCGATACCGGCCTCTGTCGTATTAGAGATAACGAAACGCATTTCCGGCTGTTCCGCCAATTTCATAAATTCATCATTCTGAGAATAAGGATTCAAGGCACGACTGATCACATCAATTTTTGTCAGGCTGTTTACCACCTGTCCTTTATCCAAACCCTGCAAGTTTACATGATACAGACAATCTTGTGCGTTCAACATGTCAACCATACCTTTTTCAATAGGTTGAACCACCACCACACTGCTGTTGAAATCAGTTTTTTCGTTCATGTTGTAGATAATCCAATCCACAAACGCACGCAGGAAGTTACCCTCACCAAATTGAATGATTCTTTCGGGACGTTGAGTCTTTGCTGCTGTCTCCTTGTTTAATGCTTTCATATTTTTAATTATATTATGTGTTTATCCATACCTGTACTTATTGAAGACGAATCAGATTTTATTGTGTACTCATAGTATTCATGCTTTCTTTTAAATGGTAATATATATTTAAGTTTTTATATATCATCATTGAACCAAGCATTTAAAATCTTTAAATCTTCGCCGCAAAGATACAAATAATTTTGTTATTCCAAATAAAATTTCTACTTTCGTGTTCGATAACGGTTAATAAATCTAAAGAGATGCTCTTTGACATCTTTTTTAGAATGAGTTTTTACTGAAAGTCAAAATAAACAACAATTATATAGATATAAAAAGACTACTTATGAAAAACTTTATGGATGAAAACTTCCTGCTTCAGACAGAAACTGCGCAGAAGTTGTATCATGAACATGCGGCTAAAATGCCTATTATCGATTACCACTGCCACCTGATTCCCCAGATGGTTGCTGATGACTATCAGTTTAAGTCACTGACAGAAATCTGGTTGGGTGGAGACCACTATAAATGGCGTGCCATGCGTACCAACGGTGTGGACGAACGTTATTGTACCGGTAAAGACACCACGGACTGGGAAAAATTTGAAAAATGGGCGGAAACAGTTCCTTATACCTTCCGCAACCCATTATACCATTGGACTCATTTGGAATTGAAAACCGCATTTGGAATCAATAAAGTATTGAATCCGAAAACTGCCCGCGAGATTTTTGATGAATGTAATGAAAAGCTTGCCAAACCGGAATACTCCGCACGAGGCATGATGCGTCGTTATCATGTGGAAACCGTTTGTACAACCGATGATCCGGTAGATTCATTGGAATATCACATCAAAACCCGTGAAAGCGGATTCGAAATTAAAATGCTTCCCACTTGGCGTCCGGACAAGGCGATGGCAGTAGAAGTTCCCGCTGATTTCCGTGCTTATATGGAAAAATTGTCTGCTGTAAGCGGTGTCACGATATCTTCTTTCGATGACATGGTGGCTGCTTTGCGGAAACGTCATGACTTCTTTGCTGAACAAGGTTGTAAATTGTCTGACCACGGAATTGAAGAGTTTTATGCTGAAGACTATACTGATGCTGAAATCAATGCTATATTTAATAAGGTATATGGTGGTACAGAACTGACCAAGGAAGAAATTCTGAAATTCAAATCAGCCATGCTGATCGTATTTGGGGAAATGGATTGGGAAAAAGGATGGACCCAGCAGTTCCACTATGGAGCAATCCGCAACAACAACACCAAGATGTTCAAACTTCTGGGACCTGATACCGGTTTCGATTCAATCGGTGAGTTTACCACCGCCAAAGCGATGGCTAAATTCCTTGACCGCCTGAATACAGAAGGAAAACTGACCAAAACTATCCTTTACAACTTGAATCCTTGCGCCAATGAAGTAATTGCCACCATGTTAGGCAACTTCCAGGATGGCACAATTCCAGGCAAGATTCAATTCGGTTCCGGATGGTGGTTCCTCGATCAGAAAGACGGTATGGAAAAGCAGATGAATGCACTGTCATTGTTAGGCTTGTTGAGCCGCTTCGTAGGTATGCTGACAGACTCTCGTTCATTCCTGTCTTATCCGCGTCACGAATATTTCCGCCGTACTTTGTGCAACTTGCTGGGTAATGATGTGGAAAACGGCGAAATCCCTGCTTGCGAAATAGAACGCGTCAATCAGATGGTGGAAGATATCTGCTATAATAATGCCAAGAAGTTCTTCCAATTCTGACAACCGTCAGAATGCTGAATATAAATAAATGAGGATGGAACAAATGTGTCTGCAAAAGTTTTCACTTTTTGTTCCATCCTCATTCCAGTCATAGCAATTCTTCTATAGTCTCCGTTATTTCCTTGTCGGTTTTTCCCATGCCATATCCTCGGATGACTTTCCGTATAATCCGTTCTTTATCCAAAATAAAAAAGTACGGAGCTGCCCCACCCGTCCGGTAATCTTCTATCACTTTATCATCTCCATCCAAAAACATATAATTCAATTCCTTTCTCTTTGCATAATTCTGAAGTGAATGCATCCGGCTCCAACTTTCAATGGCTACCAATTCAAAATCTTCTTCTTGGTACTTTCTTTTCAGTTCTTTCAGAAAAGGGATAGAAGCCTGGCAAGCTCCACAGCCTATTCCTGTTATATTTACCAAGATGACCTTACTTTTCAAATCACTCAATGACACGGGACGCTCCTTTATATCATTCAATGTCCATTCTGGTGCTTTCTTACCCGTCAGATTAGCGGCCATATTCCTGGAAGGAGCGCCATAATCATATTTTTTTGTTTCATAACCTTGCGGAACATAATCGAAAACATCAAACCTGTCAATTGTTTCTTTGTTTATTTCCACATTACAGCAAGTTTCCACCGATATATTATGGGACATCGCTCTCCGTTTCTTATAAGGCAAACCATTCGACTTGTGAATCCACAGTTCATAAATAGAGGTCGGCTCTACATAAAAAGGAGGTGGAGGCATGTGATAAGCTTTACCAAAGAACTCCACTTGTGTATCTTCGTTTATGACAAGTTTAAAATGAAAATAATCCCCACAATCTTCCAATGTGGTAACTATGCTGTCTTCTGTTTCCAAAGTATACCTGACAATATTCTTGCAATAATTAAAGAAAGGTGGGGTCAACGGTCTGAAAGGTAACGGTCTGGTGGTAAAATTATCGATTTTTATTTCCTTGACAGCATGATTCACCAACACACGTACTTCACCATTATAACCGAATTGGAACTCTTTACCATCATCTGTTCCCAAATTCACAAAACTTGCCCCTATCGTAGAATCAGCCGGATTATCGAACTCTTTCACCATATATTTTCTAATACTGGAAGGAATTGTATCACCAGGATTCCAGACTTCGCCCTCTACTTTATACGTTGCTGACTTAATCTGCTCTAAATTATCCAACACCTTTTTCAAATACTCTCTCTTGTCATCTTGGCCATTCACCACATATACCGGCAATAACAAGAGAAAAAATAAAACAGCTTTTGTTCTCATACGTTTCTTGCTTTTATTGATTCGCAAAATATTTTGCTGACGCAAAGAAGAAGAAAAGCCTGTATCTCTGCAAAATATTTATCTGAACTCTTTCTGAATTTTCTCCTTTTTCAGAAAAAGATCAGATAAAACACCTGTTTTTTCCTTAACGTTATTTACTTTTGCATTCAAAATTCATACGATGAAAAGGGCAAAAACACACATTATCTTATTTATGGCAGTCACCATCACCGTTCTATATACTGTTTATATCGCTTTTCATAATAGTGCCGAACGAGTGAATACCCAAATAGACCACGCTTTCAAATCCGCCATTACGGAAGATTACAATGAAAGACTTGCCTACATCAGCTATTATCATCCCGAACCTACAAACTGGGATATAAAAATGTATACTATCGCTCCCAGCCTACACCAAAAAGTAAAAAGCTACACCATAAGAACCAGACAAGGAAAAACAATCTATACCTTTAAAGACAGTCTGGACGAGCAGACCGCCAAACGTATGCTGAACCAATACATTCTATCCCAACTAAAACCCATAAAGCCCGATGAGTTAAATGCAACCTTTAGAAAAATATTATCCGATCATGGCATAACCGGCAGGACCGGAACTATTTATTATAACAAATCCATTTCCCAACACAGCGACCAAAGTTCTGCAATTCCCCGAACGGCATACAATACTCCCCGATACATAGTAGATATCACCCAGAACATCAAGGTACAAGCATGGGTAAATTATGACTTCAAAACTATTTTACGACACATAGACAACACACTCTTTTGGCTCATCGGACAATTGATGATTCTTATTTTCATACTCATTTTTCTTAAAAAGGAAAAGGATACTCAAACACTCCTTACCCGTATGAACATAGACATGGAGAAACAAGAGTTGTATATAGGAAACAAAAAGTGCAACATTCAGAAATTAGACCTCACTTTACTAAATATGCTTTATGAAAGAGCAGGAACTTGCGTAAGCCGTGAAGAAATAAAAAAGAGTTTCTGGCCTACGGATGATAATGCCAATGAAAAAATAGATGCACACATCAAATCAATCCGGAAAGTTTTAAAAGAATTCCAAGAATATAAATTAATAACAGTCAGAGGAAAGGGTTATTATCTACGTATTCCATAATCCAGATTCCAGGCATTCTTTTAAAACAATATCCGCTAAATCATCTTTCCGAAAAAGCCTGTTTCTATTTTATTTCCTCCTTTTTTTATGTATATTTGCGGCTCTTTTAACACAAAAAACGTGGGGATTCACTAGAATTGGGAGAGCAACAAAATGAAAATCAAATTTATAAGTCTCGCAAGCGGAAGTAGCGGCAACTGCTATTTTCTCGGAACAGACAGATATGGCATATTGGTGGATGCAGGCATTGGCATCCGTACAATAAAAAAAACATTAAAAGAACTTGGAATCGGACTGGATATCATCCGGGCAGTATTCATAACACACGATCATGCCGACCACATCAAAGCAGTAGGGCATTTAGGAGAGAAATTTGGAATTCCTGTTTACTCCACTCCGGAAGTACATGCAGGAATCAACAAAAGTTATTGCATGACCGAGAAATTATCGACCTGCGTACACTATCTGCACAAAGGTGAGACAATGGAATTGGAAGATTTCACGATTACAGCTTTTGAAGTGCCTCACGACGGAACTGACAATGTAGGCTATTGCATGAATATAGACGGTAAAATATTTTCTTTCCTTACTGACTTGGGGCACATCACCCCCACTGCCGCCGAATATATATGTAAAGCAAACTATTTGGTATTGGAAGCGAATTACGATGAAGAGATGTTGAAAATGGGACCTTATCCCCAATATTTAAAAGAACGTATTGCCGGGCCTAATGGACATATGAGTAACCGCGAAACCGCCGATTTTTTGGCAGAAAATATCAATGAAAGTCTTAAATACATTTGGCTTTGTCATCTTAGCAAAGACAACAACCACCCCGAACTGGCATACAAGACAGTAGAACTCTCACTACGAAACAAAGGGATTATCGTCGGCAAAGATGTGCAAGTCATTGCTTTAAAGCGGAATACACCTTCAGATGTTTATGAGTTTGAATAAATTTCGATGAAAAGGTAAAAAAATGGTGCAAAATGTTGGATGTTTAAAAGAAAACACCTACCTTTGCAACCGCAAATCAGAAATGAATGCACTCTTAGCTCAGTTGGTAGAGCAACTGACTCTTAATCAGTGGGTCCAGGGTTCGAATCCCTGAGGGTGTACGAAAGAAAAACAGTTTGTAATTTGCACTCTTAGCTCAGCTGGTAGAGCAATTGACTCTTAATCAATGGGTCCAGGGTTCGAGTCCCTGAGGGTGTACAAAAAATGGTTTGCATTTTGCACTCTTAGCTCAGTTGGTAGAGCAACTGACTCTTAATCAGTGGGTCCAGGGTTCGAATCCCTGAGGGTGTACAAAAGGAGTAACTTCGGTTATTCCTTTTTTTATAAGCCCGTCAAATAAAAGCGGCTACCCCTCCCGGGCCGCCGCTTTAAAATACAAATGAGCGTACAGCCATTAATGACTGCACAAGGAAAATCAGTTATCTTATATTTTTAATAATTCGCTAATTCTGCTCAAAACTCCCATATCCAAATCCTTTAACTCAATAACATTTAGTGTATCTGTAACATAAAGGTCATTGCCTAAAAATAAATATTTTGCATGAAATATCCTATTATTATAAAAGAAATCCAAAGCTATCTCCCTATCATTCTTTTTATTGCATAATTCTTTAATTCTATTTATAACATACGATTTTTCCATAACAAATAATATTACAGTACTTTTTTACAATTAATCTGCTACAAAGATAAAAAACCCCTTATTAAACTTCACATTATTTATAGAAAAGTTATGTGAAAGTTATTAACAATTTTATTATATTCAAGCTATTAAATGAACAATTAAAACAATATCAGTGATCCATCCGAGTTCTATTTATCCCATATACCTACCTTCTGTTTTTTTCCATCATTATAGCACAAGCTTAAACAATAAAATCCACAAGCAAGCATCTCCTACCGGAATGTCAAGTTTCTCCAAAGGGGAAACGTATAAAAGATGTATCTAAAAATAGTTCCTGAACAGGCTGAAAATAGTTAAGAGAGAAAAATCAAGAAGATTGGAAATGAAATAGCTTCCTCAACAACAAAGCAGAGAACAACAAGGATTTAATTTACATAATACAATCCAGACAGGCAGCCTTCCGGCTGCCTGTTATACTTCTATTTATCTTTAACATTTCCCTTTATAGGGGTCAGGGTTATTTTAGCCCCTTCAACTATCGGAGTTAATATATCAAAAATAACCTGTTTGTATTCAGATAAAGCAATACTCAATAATAGCTCCTCTTTTCTTATCTTATCCGCCAAAGCATTATTATCCTTTTTATATGATTGATCCTGCATATACAGCCGGTAAGTCTTATAGTTCTCATAAAATGCGGAAATAGACCGGAACAAGCGGCCATAATTTTCCTTCAGATTCTGACGATCATTCTCACTGAAGTAATTTCCCGGATTAGAAACAAACACTGTATCTTGAACAGAAACCACAGGCTGTGATACCACAGGCAGAGAATCTACCGGCATCTTCTGATCCAAATAGCCCAGCACCGCTTTTATCTCATTCTCATTAACTAAGTCTTTCAAGATTTTCAATGAGGTATCATAATACTTCATCACTTCATTCGCATTTTCCACACTCATGCTACTGCTATCCATAACGTGACTACTCTTGGAGCCACCGGAACAAGAGGATATGGAGAGGGCGCAAAGAAACACACCATACAATAATAAATTCTTCTTCATACTGCCAGTATTAAATTATAATACCTTGATAACAATATGAAATGATAATTGCTCACGCTCCTGTCCCGTTTTTTTCCAAATTGCTCTTAATTTTCTCTAACAAATAAAGGCATCCCTGCATTTTGGGATTTTCGTAGCATACATAGGCCTGTTCAAACAGCATATCTACCGTATCCTTTAAATTAGGAGTAAAAGCAGCCTTATCTATCTGCATTGTTGGGGGAAGTTCCTGAGAATCAAACCATTTTTTCAACTCATTAACCTCTTCTTGAGTATATGTTCTCTTTCTTTCTTTTATCATATTATATATATTTTCTTTAAAATGGATAACCTACTGCAAAGTGAAAAGCAAAATCACGGCTAAAGCGTGGTCGGATAACAGGATATCGCTTTTTACCTGTTTCCACAGGATTTATGGCCTTCATGCCACCGTCAAAACGCAAAATCAAATAATCCAGATCAAGGCGGATTCCCAAACCGTATGCTACAGCTATCTGTTTATAAAACTCGTTAAATTTGAACAAACCACCTTCCTGTCCGGAGTCATCACGAATAGTCCAGATATTACCGGCATCCACAAAAGCCGCTCCATTCAATTTCCAAAACAAATGAGTACGATATTCTATATTCAAGTCCAATTTAATATCACCAGCCTGGTTGATAAAGTCCATTCTCCCATCCTCACTACCTTTATAAACACCAGGTCCTAAAGAACGTACAGACCACCCACGTACACTGTTCGCGCCACCGGAAAAATACCTCTTTTCAAAAGGAAGCATTTTAGAGTTACCATACGGATAAGCCACCCCCACTCCTATATGAAACACAAATGAGTTACGCGGATCTATCATGAAATTCTTTGCAAAATCAAAATCTGCTTTCACATATTGAGCAAAAGGAATATTCGCCAGCACATAATCTTCTCCATCTTTCGGATTAGGGTGAACCAATTTGGAAGCAGCATACAGTAAATTACCAGCCTCTTCAATATTGGCACGAATAGAATAGGAATTTTTAGTAGGTGTACGCATCATGGCGTTTCCTGCACTGTTATAGGTAAAGCTGTACCCTGTACGCACAACAAGCTGATTTTCATAACTGGCTTTCAAAGCTGAATTCCTCAGACTCATGCTGTCCAAATATTCCTGAAAAGCCGATGACTTTCTAGGCATATATACATAATTGACATCTACCAAATCCAAACGGTGTTGCATACGTTTCCTGTCAGTCCATTTATAACTCCATGAAGCAGAAGCCAGTGTACGCGAAAATTCCGGACGAACTTGCGATGTGAACTTTAAGCCGACCTCTGAAGTCGCTCTAATTTTCTTTTTAAAATTCGATGATAGAAAAGGAAACATGAACTGAGGGAAATTCAAGCTGCTTTCTACCCCATACTCCATGTAATTATCATTCACATAATCCTGTGAAGCCACCCCCAATCCCGTAATGGCCTCATAAGCGCCACGCACTTTCATCATAAAGGTTTCGGAACCTTTGAATACATTGCGGTGCTGAAAAGAAACCGAGGCAGCCGCTCCCAAGTCACCAGCCGAATTAGTTCCTTCTACTTCAAACGCCATGGATTTATTTTTGTTCTTCGCCAAAAATACGTATGCGTCCAGTTGCGTACCATTTTCTCCATTCACTTCACGAAAACGAATATTAGAGTATTTCAAGGCACGCAAACGCCCCAGATTGGAATAGGTGTTTTGCACATCCTGTTCACTATACAGTTCTCCCGGACGGATACGATTGAAATCAACCAACACTTGCGGACGGAGAAAAGCCTTTCCCTTGTAATACATACTATATCCTTTGTATCGCAAAGAATCAAATTCTTCCAAAGTACCTTCCTGTACCGACATGATTTCATCATCCGCCAGAAAATTCACTCCTCCCACCTTGTATTGTCTATGCTTCTGCGGCAAATCTTCTTTTCTACGCTGATAAGGAAGTAATCTTAAAGTCAAGTCCACCAAATAGGTATTTCTAGCCGTATCCGCCTGATAGACCAAAAAATCCTTGTTGAACTTATAATAACCCTTATTCTGCAATAATTTGGTAATCCGCTGCCGTTCAGCATCCAGCACATTCACATCAAACAGCATACCGGGCGCCAACAAACTTTGGGCAGAATCCTGCCGCATGTAGTCACTGATAACCAAATCATCTATATCATACACCACATGACGTACCTTATAAGGATGCCCGGCATGAATACGGTAAGCCAATTTCAATTTGTTCTTCCTCGTTTTTTTATCCAGGTGCACAGTAGCCCCCATATACCCCATATTACGTACCGCTTTCTCTATTTCCTCCTGGGATTTCAGGGCAACAGATTCATCATAGATTACCGGAGCATCACCAATCTTCCTAAAAAAACGATTAATCCATTTAGTGGAGTCCACGCCTGAGACGCAATAAGTACGCATAGGTATCTTAACCAAATTGAACCATTTGGCATTAGGATTCTGACGAATATATGAATTGAATAGTGACGGCTTCACCTCCTTCGTTTCAGATACAATCCTGACCTCATCCAATAAATATTTATCCTCAGGAATAAATTTACTGACCGAACACGAGGTGCATAGTGCTATAATAAATGTGCATATATATGGGCGTGCGCTTTTCTTCATACAAATCCGTAACCTTCGCAAATTTATCTACAAAGATAGATATTAATTGAAAATATCTTCTTAGCTTTGCTCCAAATATTTGTTATTAAATAGAAATTATCATGCTGAGCAAAAACAAAATAAAATATATCCGTTCGTTGGAACTGAAAAAAAAACGCAAAGAAGAACAAGTTTTTGTGGCCGAAGGGCATAAATTGGTAGGCGATTTATTGGGACACTTCCCTTGCAAGTTACTGATTGCCACTTCCAATTGGCTGAAAATGAACCACTCTGCCACGGCCAACGAAATTATTGAAGTAACACAAGAAGAGTTGTCACGTGCCAGTCTTCAAAAGACGCCCCAAGAGGTATTGGCCGTTTTTGTACAACCTTCTTATGATTTAAATCCGGAAGTTATTAAAAGTTCTCTATGCCTGGCGCTGGACGATGTACAAGACCCAGGGAATCTGGGAACCATTATCCGCTTGGCAGACTGGTTTGGCATTGAACATATCTTCTGCTCGACAGGAACAGCAGATGTGTATAATCCCAAAACCGTACAGGCAACCATGGGGGCATTGGCAAGAGTAAAAGTTCATTACTGTTCTTTACCACAGCTTATTGAAAGCCTGACCGATATTCCTGTATACGGCACCTTTTTAAACGGGAACATTATTTATACAGAATCCCTGTCGGCCCATGGATTGATTGTCATGGGAAATGAAGGAAAAGGAGTAAGCCCTGAAGTAGAGAAACTGATAAACAAGAAGTTATATATTCCCAATTATCCTCAAGAACGGGAAACCTCCGAATCATTGAATGTGGCAATTGCCACAGCAGTGGTTTGCTCGGAGTTCAGAAGACGTTTATTGCCTTAAAATTCATATTTCCATCGGTATATGTAACAATTTCTGAATGGGAAATACTATAACGCTACCCTAAGCATATATTATAAACGTACCAGTCTGCTTCCCGTTGTAAACTCCTTTCCCGGCAAATCAAAATCAGCTATATGCCATGCATATACAGGCTGTTCACATCCTGTTTCCAGCATGGCACGGTGCAGGAAATCAGCAAACTTCTCTCCGGAACAAATCTCCAGCCCATACATCGGAGAAATAATAATCACTCCGCCTATCCATTGTGTCGCACTAAGCTCCTCCTTCAATGGAAAATATGCACGCACTCTACCGCTGTCTTCCAACTCCACTACATATTTAGAATAACAGCCATCCGCCGAAACATAAAGATAATGACAAGCAAAACGTCTCATACCCACAAAAGATAATTAATTTCTGCGCTTGATTCTCTGAGGACGATCTGAGTGAGAATGATCTGCCGCATTATTCTCCTTCATTTCACGTGGATTCATACGGACGGGAACATTTTTCCTGATATCCACCGATTGAATCGAATCTGCTTTCTTCTCTGTTACCACCGAATCAGTTCCAACACGCTGTTCCACAGCCAAACTATCTTTTCCGGCAACTGTCATTGTATCTACCGGTTCATGATAACGGGTCAAAGCAATATTATTGATAATCAGTCCCGGCTTATTCGTTGACGAATCACTATCCATATAGTAAATAAATCCGCTCACACTCTTGATGGCAAAAGCAGAATCAGGCTTTATATACAAAGTCTGCACACCGGAACACGTGATATCCTTCACACGCCCCACCACAGAATCATTATCAAACAAAATATTGAACCCCATAGTGGCTCTCCGTTCCCCTTCCGAAAGGAATATATAATCAGCAGACCACAGGAAAGCATCCTTTGCTTTGAAATTACTATCGGCGGGAATCTCAAAAGTCACCTTATTCGCCAACGGAACATCTGTCAGCCAATAAAGCTTACGGTCATACCATACATCCACAGTATCTCCCGGCAACGATGCAGCCGGTTTATCCTCACGCAACGCCAGCAACTCCTGCATGCGTTTTTTCTCACTGCGGAAGCGTTCCCCCACCTTTTTATAAAGACCGGCAAGTTCCTCCGTGTGACGTGTGTACCACACCATGGACGAATCGAAATCAGCTTCAGTAATATGATACTTCTCGAAGACATAATTCTTATACGCCTCCTTTTGATAATTATCAGAATAACTCAGATTATTGCCCATGGAGATACTTAAATGATAATCGTACAAGATATTCTCCATCCTGTCCGGCTGGATAATATCTTCAGGCACTTGCTTGCCACACCCCACCATAAAAGCCGCACCCAGCAGCCACACCCAAGTAATATTCCTGCGACGCATCATTTATTCTTTAATTTCTTCTGCTGACGGGTGAATATTCTTATTCAGATACTTACCGTAAAATAACAACAACGCCACAATACCGCAACTGATGGCAGCATCGGCAAAATTAAATATCGGACTGAAAAATATGAAATGTTCCCCTCCTATTCCCGGTATCCATTCGGGCCAGTTGGTTTCAATAATGGGAAAATAGAACATATCCACCACCTTACCATGCAACCATTCCGAATACCCTTCACCTACCGGAACAAAAGAAGCGATGGTACTATGAGTACTTTCATTAAAAACAACGCCATAGAACACACTGTCTATAATATTACCGATAGCCCCTGCCAAAATTAAAGAGATACATACAATATAACCAGTCTTATAATTCTGTTTCACTATTTTTGCCAGATACCAGATAATCAATCCCACAGCTACAATACGGAAGGTAGTAAGGAATAACTTTCCGAATATTTCCATACCGAAAGCCATGCCGTTATTTTCTGTAAAATAGATATAAAACCAATCTGTTATGCGGATACTCTCATGCCAGTACATATTGGTCTTTACCAATATCTTTATTATCTGGTCGATAATCAGAACTGCAAAGACGATAAGAACAGAGAGCTGCCCTTTGGTGAGTAGTTTCTTCATTTATTAAATTGAAAATTAATTAATGGTTAATGATTAGCCGTTAGCGGTTAATACTGTAACATGACAGTGAAACTCATTAACTATTAATCACTAACCATTAACCACTATTTTATTTCTTTCCTTCGTTCTTTGCCTCAATGCTCAGTGTTGCATGAGGTACTGCACGAAGCCTTTCCTTCGGAATCAACTTGCCGGTTTCACGGCAAATACCATAAGTTTTGTTCTCGATACGTACCAATGCCGCCTGCAACCCCTGAATAAACTTCAGCTGACGTGCCGCCAACCGGGTCGTTTCTTCTTTAGACAATGTATTAGCACCTTCTTCCAAAACTTTATAAGTAGGAGAAGTATCGTCCGTATCATTACCGTCCTTATTCATGATACTACTTTTCAGTCTATCATAGTCACGCTGAGCCAATTCCAGTTTTTCCATGATAATGGCACGGAATTCCTCCAGTTCCGCATCTGAATATCTAGTTTTTTCAGCCATATAACTTAGTTTTAAAAGGTTAATTATTCTTTTACGACACTCACATAAAGTGAGAAATCATCAAAATTTAATTCTGTACCGTTCTTCACTTCATCCACTAATTCCAGGGAGTTAGCAAGAACCTGGTTACAAATATAAGTATTATATTCATTTACCGCATCATCGGTTTGAGGATTTTTAGATAATGCCACTTTTATTTTGTCCGTTATCTCAAAACCACTGCTCTTACGGATATTCTGTATACGGTTTACCAATTCACGGGCAACCCCCTCACGACGCAGTTCTTCGGTTACGGTAACCTCCAATGCCACAGTCAGTTTACCTTCATTGGCAACCAGCCATCCCGGAATATCCTCACTGAAAATCTCCACATCCGTTGTTTCGATAACCGCTTCCGCACCATCAAGCACAAAGGTATATTTACCATTTTTCTCCAATTCGGCAATAGCTTCCTGCGACATTCCGGCTACGGCTGCGGCGACAGCTTTCATCTGTTTGCCGAATTTCGGGCCGAGTTTTTTAAAGTCACATTTCACCTTTTTCACCAATACGCCTGCGGCTCCGTCTACAAACTTGATTTCTTTCACGTTCACTTCGCTCATAATCAAGTCTTTTACGGCTTCGATGTGCATTTTCTGCTCTTCGTCCACCACCGGAACCATGATACACTGCAAAGGCTGGCGCACTTTGATATTGACTTTGCGGCGCAATGCCAATACCATAGAAGTAACATCCTGAGCCATCTGCATACGCGCTTCCAGTTCTCCGTCTATCAATGCCTCATTACATTCCGGGAACTTGGCCAAGTGTACAGAAACCACGGTGTCACGACCTGTAGCCGCAATCAAATCCGTATACAACCGGTCGGCATAGAACGGAGCGATAGGCGCCATCAGCCTGGCCACTGTTTCAAGACAAGTGTACAATGTCTGATAAGCGGACAGCTTATCCTGTGACATGGCATTACCCCAGAAACGTTTACGGTTCAAGCGCACGTACCAGTTACTCAAATTATCATTTACGAAGTCTGTAATCAAACGTCCCGCCTTGGTCGGTTCGTAATCGTTGTAGCAAGCGTCCACGTTCTTCACCAATGAATTCAGAACAGACAGAATCCAACGGTCTATCTCCGGACGTTCATTTACCGGCACTTCCGCTTCCTGATAAGCGAAACCATCCACATTGGCATAAAGTGCGAAGAACGAATAGGTATTATACAAAGTACCGAAGAATTTACGACGAACCTCATCCACCCCGTCGGTATCAAATTTCAAGTTATCCCACGGAGAAGAATTGGTAATCATGTACCAACGCAAAGGATCGGAGCCATACTGTTCGATAGCGCCGAACGGATCTACCGCATTGCCCAGACGTTTTGACATTTTGTTTCCGTTCTTGTCCAGAACCAAGCCGTTAGAGATTACGTTCTTGTAAGCCACACTGTCGAATACCATCGTAGCGATAGCATGTAGCGTAAAGAACCAGCCACGGGTCTGGTCCACCCCTTCTGCAATGAAGTCCGCAGGATAATAAGTGCGGTTATCCACAATTTCCTTATTTTCAAACGGATAGTGCAACTGCGCGTAAGGCATCGCACCGGAGTCGAACCACACATCAATCAAGTCCGCCTCACGTTTCATCGGCTTGCCGCTTTCAGATACCAAGATGATATCATCCACATACGGACGGTGAAGGTCTATCTTGTCATAGTTCCCCCCGTTATATTCGCCCGGAACAAAACCTTTTTCCTTATAAGGATTGACGGTCATAAATCCGGCAGCTATTGACTTTTCTATTTCATTATACAATTCCTCTACGGAACCGATACAAAGCTCCTCTCCTTCTTCACTGCGCCAGATAGGCAGCGGAGTTCCCCAATAACGAGAACGGCTCAAGTTCCAGTCATTCAAGTTTTCCAGCCACTTGCCGAAACGGCCTGTTCCGGTAGATTCCGGCTTCCAGTTGATAGTCTTGTTCAGTTCCATCATGCGCTCTTTGGCTGCGGTAGACCGGATGAACCAACTGTCCAGCGGATAGTAGAGCACCGGTTTGTCAGTACGCCAGCAGTGCGGATAATTGTGTACATGCTTTTCTATCTTGAACGCCTTGTTGGCGGCTTTCATCATCATACAGATATAGATATCGAGTGATTCGGCGGCAGCGGCAGCTTTTTCATCATACTTGCCATCTACAGTAAACTGAGGATCATAAGCATTCTTCACCCACCGGCCCTGATATTCCTTATATTTCTCTACGTCCACACATTCCTTTACGAAAGCCTCGTCCAGTTCGTCCAACAGATAGAATTTACCAGTCAGATCCACCATAGGACGGGTTTCCCCCTTCTTGTTTATCATGAACAGAGAAGGAATACCTGCCGCACGTGCCACAAAAGCATCGTCTGCACCGAATGTCGGAGCGATATGTACGATACCCGTACCATCTTCGGTAGTTACATAGTCACCGGGAATAACGCGGAATGCCTCACCGGCCGCTTCTTGCCATTTCCCGTTTTCATCCACTGTCACCGGTTTCACCCAAGGAATAAGCTGTTCGTATTCCATGCCTACCAGATCCGGTCCTTTATATTCACCCACTACTTTGAACGGAATCAGTTTGTCACCCGGCTTATAGTCTTCCAGCGCCAATTCTTCCGCTTTCTTGTTAAAGTGAGTATAAAGCAAAGCTTTCGCCAACACTACGGTCATCTTTTCCCCAGTATATCCGTTGTAAGTCTGCACAGCCACATAGTCTATTTTCGGTCCTACGCACAATGCCGTATTCGAAGGCAATGTCCACGGAGTAGTGGTCCATGCCAGGAAATAAGGCGTTCCCCATTCCGCCATTTCGGGTTTCGGATTCTTCATCTTGAACTGTCCTACCACAGTGGTGTCTTTCACATCACGGTAACAGCCCGGCTGGTTCAGCTCGTGCGAGCTCAATCCTGTTCCGGCAGCCGGAGAGTAAGGCTGGATGGTGTAGCCTTTATATAACAGACCTTTGTTATAAAGCTGCTTCAAGAGCCACCACAGCGTTTCAATATAGCGGTTGTCATAAGTGATATAGGGATTCTCCAAATCCACCCAGTAACCCATCTTATGAGTAAGGTCTGTCCACTCTTTGGTAAACTTCATCACGTCCTTACGGCAAGCTGCGTTGTACTCGGCAACAGAAATGGTCTTTCCGATATCCTCTTTGGTGATATGCAATGCCTTTTCCACACCCAGTTCCACAGGCAGTCCGTGAGTATCCCATCCGGCCTTACGCTTTACCTGGAACCCTTTCATGGTTTTATAGCGGCAGAAAGTATCTTTAATGGTACGCGCCATCACGTGGTGAATACCCGGCATACCATTGGCCGAGGGAGGTCCTTCATAAAACACGAAAGAAGGACATCCTTCACGTTCTGTCATACTCTTGGCGAAAACATCGTTTTCATCCCACTTCTTCAGCACATCTTTATTGACCTGTGATAGGTTGAGTTGCGAGTGTTCAGCAAATTTCTTACTCATAATTTTATATCGTTTTCTTGTATTCTCTAACTAAAAGGCAATGCCTTCCAAAAATTAAGGTGCAAATTTACAAGAAAATTAGATAGATAGAAAGTTTTGACGCTTGTTTTTTTAATCAGATAACGGATACTGTTTCAGAATAACTGCATAAGGCATGGGAAAAGCCCCTGTTCTTATCAAAATCAACAGCAACAAGGACCGGTTCTTGTTATTGCAGTCTTTTCCGGTATGCCGAGGTATTTTCCCCCGTCATATTCTTAAAGAAGCGGCTGAAAGTACCCACACTTTCAAAGCCCAAAATCACCGATATCTCTTTGATGCTGTGCGAGGTATGCAGCAACAGCCGTTTCGCTTCGGTCACCACTCGTTCTTGTATAATCTTCAAAGGGGAAGGCATACCGTAGGCGGCAAATAAATTGGAAAGCGTCTTGGGAGAACGATGCAACAAAGCAGCATATGCCTGTACCTGTTTTTTCTCCTTGAAGTGATTGTCCACCAACACATAATAACGCTGGATGATGTCAAAACCTTTTTCATTAACCGGAAAGCCGGACAACTGCTTACGGGCCAGCCGGGTACACAGAATGATGAAACGTTTCAACAGCAGGCGGAGCATTTCTCCCTGCAGGTTATCCCGCAGGATGTATTCGGTAACCATTCTGTCCACCACCTCGTGCAACAGTTCGGAATCGGCTATCGGGAGCCGCAGATGCACTATACCGGAAGTTCCGTTAAACAGCACTCCGCTGCACGATACTTCTTTCTCGTGCTTGTAAATGCCGTAAAAATTCTCGTTGAAAAGAAGAGCAAGATACCTGCCCGATACATTCTTGAACTCCGTGCGGTGAAGATTACTCACAGAGATGATTTCATCCTGCTCCATCTCTATTTCCACATGGTCTACTATCAATGTCAGTTTGCCTTCCTGGACCCATATAAACTTATACAGACTACCATTGTCACAGATGACCCTGTCTGTGTGAAACGCTTCAGTCAGTATCATCGTTTCCTGCAAAGATGTATCGTATGCGTAATTCATCATGGCTAAACTGTTTTGTGCATTTCTTTCTGTTGGTTTATACAAAGATAGTGATTTTCACTTATATTAAACCACCCTGTTATTGCACAGTCCAGAAGCAATACACATAATTAACAATCTGATTTACAACGCATAGCACATATCACAATGTAAAGAGGAGGCAAAGTATCAGAAAGAAAAAAGGAATTTTTGCCATCATTTTAGGAAATCTAGCTATGATATAACCCTACAGGGAATTCGTCAACCATTAAAATAAGCGTATCTTTGTGCCAAGAGATTTCCTTCTATAATCTAGACGAAAAAGAACACTTGATTCTTTTAACCTGAACTTTGGACTTTGATTTTCTCCCAATAAGGATTTCTCTCATAATAAATTCAGATTTTATCCCGCCGGGAGGCAAGATAAGGTCATGCAAAAAAATCTCCCAAAAAAAGAAGAGGGTGTCCGCCATTGAAACGGACACCCTCTATTATGTGTATAATCCACATTGCCTGAAACCATTTATTTCCCTGTTTCCCCCATCGTGTTTTCAGGTTTTTCAATACCTTCGCTTGTAGCACGTTCTTCCATACGCTGGATACGTGCGTCAAGATCGGGATGAGTAGAGAACAACTGATTCAGCTTGCTGCTTTTCTTTGCTCCTGCCTCTTCTTGCAATTTTTTCAATTTCTGGAATGACAATGCCATCGCCCAAGGATTCTTACCTGCTTTCTTCAGAAATTCGTAACCGTAATCATCGGCGGCGCGTTCCTGTTTTTGTGAATAAGTAGCATTGACCAATGCCTCTCCCAAATCACCCAACTGGGAATCTGTCAGAGCAGCCGCTTTTCCTCCTTGTGATGAAATACCATCTTTCAATGCCGATGTCAGCAATGCGGTACGGAAGCCGTTCTTTGAGTCCTTGTGTGCCACATGGCCTACCTCATGGCCTATTACCCCCAACAGTTCTTCGTCTGTCATGATATCCATCAATGAAGAGAATACCCGCACACTACCGTCTGCACAGGCGAACGCATTTACATCAATCACATAATATACTTTGAAATTCAGCGGCATCCCTTCCACTTCGGTCAACCCTTCAGTCAGTTTTTTCAAACGGACAGTATACGGATCATCGTCTGCACAAACCTGATTATGCTTATCCATCCAGTCAATGTACTCCTTTACATACTCTGTCATCTGCTCATCGGTCAAAGTCACCGCTTTTGCAGCCTTCACGGCTCCCCCCACTGCCTTCTTCAAATTAAACTGGGCCATTGCAGGAGTTACCCCCGCCAAGCATAACAGCATGACGGCCACCTTTAATAATGCTTTTTTCATTTTTGTGTGTTTTAGATTAAACGCTTCATTTTATTTCTTAAGAAACGGTACAAAAGAACACATTTTTATTCTATCTACCAATCTTTACAAGAATATTTTTGCCAACGCCCCGCCTCAAGCACCCGCCGGAAAGTGAAAAGCCATCGCGAATCCACTTCGCGATGGCCCTTACCCATTTTATATACACCTTTAAACAAAATGATACCCACGCCCTAATTCACTAACCCCTTGCGGGCATGAGCTGATCTTTTTCTTATTTATTTGCACGGGCTTCCGCAATGTAGTCCAATGCTTCTTTACATTTTGCCGTTACATACGCCCAGTCTTCCGCGGCTACCTTGTCGCCAGGGAACAATTTAGAACCCATACCCACACAGAACACACCTGCCTTAATCCAAGAAGTCAGATTTTCCTGAGTCGGTTCCACACCACCGGTTACCATCAGTTTAGACCAAGGCATCGGAGCCAGCAGACCTTTAACCAATTTTGCTCCCAATACATCACCCGGGAATATTTTGCAAAGATCGCAACCTACTTCCTGAGCGAAACCCACCTCGGACACGCTTCCGCATCCCGGAGTATAAGCCACCAAACGACGGTTGCACACTTTAGCGATTTCAGGATTGAACAACGGACCTACCACAAAGCAAGCACCCAATTGCAAGTAAAGAGCGGCAGTAGCAGGATCAACGATAGAACCTACTCCCATAGCCATTTCAGGACACTCCTTTGCCGCGTATTTCACAACTTCCGCAAATACTTCATGAGCAAAGTCACCACGGTTTGTAAATTCGAATGCACGAACTCCGCCGTCATAACAAGCTTTCACTACTTTCTTTGCCACTTCTGCATCTTTATGGTAGAATACAGGAACCATACCGGTTGAACCAATCTTGTCCAACACTGCTATTTTATCAAAACGAGCCATAATGTTATATTTTAGTTTAAATGAAAGATAGGAACACAAATGATACAAATAAAACATGTATCAAAAATTTGCGTTATTTGCGTCATTCGTGTTCCTATAAAAAACAAATTTAGCGTTGTACACGTCCGCTGGCATCGCCACCGGCCAATGCTTCCACTTCATCTACAGATACCAGGTTGAAGTCACCGTTGATAGTATGCTTCAAAGCAGAAGCGGCAACAGCAAATTCAAGGGCGGCACCCTGATTCGGTTTGGTCAGCAGACCGTGAATGATACCTCCGGAGAATGAGTCGCCACCACCTACCCGGTCAATAATCGGGTTGATGTCATAGCGTTTTGATTCATAAAATTCTTCTCCGTTGTAAATCATAGCCTTCCAGCCGTTGTGAGTAGCCGAGAATGATTCGCGCAAGGTAGAAACCACATATTTAAAGCCGAATTCTTTTGCCATAGCCTTGAAGATTCCTTTGTAACCTTCCGCATTGGTTTCACCGGCTTCCACATTCGCTTCCGGTTTGAAGCCCAGACAAAGTTCGGCATCTTCTTCGTTGCCTATACATACATCTACATACTGCATCAACGGTTTCATGATAGACTGTGCTTTTTCTTTTGTCCACAGTTTCTTGCGGAAATTCAAGTCTACAGATACCGTAACGCCATGACGTTTTGCAGCTTCACAAGCCAGTTTGGTCAGTTCGGCAGCCTTGTCAGAAATAGCCGGAGTGATACCCGACCAGTGGAACCAGTCCGCACCTTCCATGATAGCGTCAAAGTCGAAATCGCAAGGATCGGCTTCGGCGATAGCCGAGTGGGCACGGTCATAAATTACTTTGCTAGGACGCATGGAAGCTCCTGTTTCCAGATAATAGATACCTACGCGGTCGCCACCACGACAGATGAAATCGGTCTTCACACCATATTTACGCAATGCATTCACAGCAGACTGTCCAATTTCGTGTTTCGGCAATTTAGTTACGAAATAAGCTTCGTGACCGTAGTTCGCGCAACTCACCGCTACGTTCGCTTCACCACCGCCATAAACAACATCAAATGAATCCGACTGTACAAAACGTGTGTTTCCCGGAGTTGACAATCTCAACATAATTTCACCTAAGGTTACTACTTTTCCCATAATTTCGTGATTTTAAATTGTTATATATTTATTCGTTTAACTTTCAACCCAATTAAAATACTGGTTTACATATCCATAGACGAATCACATCGTAACCTTGTACTCAACAGACCACTCAAATAATTCATCCGTGTGCGTGCACAAAGGTACTATTTATTTTTTTAAAACCAAAAATTGTTATATATTTGTATCGAAAAAAAATAAATTATCAGTGTGCACGAGCACAATATATATAATTAAGGTATGAATAAACTGCCCGAAAGAATCAGAATCAAGGATATCGCGCGCCTGGCAGATGTGTCAGTCGGCACAGTAGACCGTGTATTGCATGGCCGCACAGGGGTATCCGAAGCCAGCCGGAAACGGGTGGAAGAAATATTGAAGCAACTGGATTACCAGCCCAATATGTATGCCAGCGCATTGGCATCCAACAAAAAGTATCTGTTTGTCTGCCTGCTGCCACAGCACAAGGAAGGCGATTACTGGACCGATGTGGAACTGGGGATGAAAAGAGCCGTAGAAACCTTTTCGGATTTCCACATCACCCTGTCCGTGATGTACTATGACCAATATGAATATTCCTCCTTCATCAATGCCGGTGAGGAAATACTGAAACAAGAGCCGGACGGCGTATTGCTCGCCCCCACTATTCCTGAGATGACGGCCAGATTCACCGACAAGTTACAAGAACGGGAAATACCTTATATATTTATAGACTCCAACGTGGCCAGTCTGAATCCGCTGGCATTCTTCGGGCAGAAATCCGACCAAAGCGGATACTTTGCCGCCCGCATGGCCATGATGTTGGGAGAATGTCCCAAAGAAATCGTTATCTTCAGACAAATCAACGAAGGCCGCCTGGGATCAAACCAGCAGGAAAACCGTGAAAAAGGATTCAGAAAATATATGCAGGAGCATTTTCCCGACTGCAAGATAGTGGAACTGAACCTCTACGCCAAGCGTCCGGACGAGGACGAGGCGCTGATGAACCGCTTTTTCCAAGAGAACCCACAGGTTACGTGCGGCATCACTTTCAACTCGAAAGTGTACATTATAGGAGAATATCTCATCGGACACAACATGAAAAATTTCAAACTGATTGGGTACGATTTATTACACCGGAACGTCTCTTGTCTGAAAGAGGGCGCAGTGGATTTCCTGATTGCTCAGCAACCTACCGCACAAGGATACAGCGGCGTAGAGAGCCTGTGCAATCACCTGATCTTCAAGAAAGAGGTGAAACAATGCAATTACATGCCCATCACCCTGCTTTCGGTGGAGAACGTGGATTTCTATCTGGATGCGCATAAAAAGTAAATCTGATAACTAAAAATAGAAATGGAAACAAAGTATTTGAAAATCAATCCGGCTGATAACGTAGTGGTGGCTATCTCGGATTTAAAAGCAGGCGAGGCCATCACGGTAGACGGTCATGCCATCACGTTGAAGGAAGACGTGCCTGCCGGCCATAAGGTGACACTGAAAGATTTCGCCCAAGGCGAGAATATCATCAAGTATGGTTACCCCATCGGCCATGCCGTGACTGCCGTGGAACAAGGACGCTGGATCAATGAAACCCAGATAAAGACAAACCTTGCCGGACTGTTGGATTACACCTACAATCCGGTCAGCGTAGACCTCAATATCCCGAAGAAAGACCTGACGTTCAAAGGATACCGCCGCAAAAACGGTGATGTAGGTATCCGTAACGAGGTATGGATTATCCCCACCGTGGGTTGTGTAAACGGTATCATCGGACAACTGGCCGAAGCGTTACGCCGCGAAACCAACTGCGAAGGTGTGGACGCTATCGTGGCATTCCCTCACAACTATGGCTGTTCACAGCTGGGCGATGACCACGAGAATACCAAGAAAATTCTCCGCGACATGATTCTGCATCCTAATGCAGGAGCCGTACTGATTGTCAGTCTGGGCTGCGAGAACAACCAGCCGGATGTTTTCCGCGAGTTTCTGGGCGATTACGACACAGACCGCGTAAAGTTCATGGTAACCCAGAAAGTGGGGGATGAATTTGAAGAGGGTATGAAGATTCTGCGTGAACTGTACACCAAAGCCAAGACCGATGTACGCGAGGATGTTCCTTTGTCCGAGCTGCGTGTAGGCTTGAAATGCGGCGGTTCGGATGGCTTCTCAGGTATCACCGCCAATCCGTTGCTGGGTATGTTCTCCGACTTCCTGATTGCACAGGGCGGTACTTCCGTACTGACGGAGGTTCCCGAAATGTTCGGTGCGGAAACCATCCTGATGAACCGTTGCCGCACCAAGGAACTGTTCGAGCAGACCGTACACCTGATTAATGACTTTAAGGAATATTTCCTGTCACACGGCGAGCCAGTGGGCGAAAATCCGTCACCGGGCAACAAGGCAGGTGGTATCTCCACCCTGGAAGACAAAGCGTTGGGATGTACCCAAAAATGCGGCAAAGCATACGTTGACGGAGTTATGGGCTATGGCGACCGCCTGAAAGTGAAAGGTTTGAACTTGCTTTCCGCACCGGGCAACGATTTGGTAGCTGCCACCGCCCTCGCCTCCTGCGGCTGTCACATGGTGCTCTTCACTACCGGCCGCGGTACTCCGTTCGGTACGTTTGTTCCTACCATGAAGATTTCCACCAACTCCACTCTGGCTAAAAACAAACCGGGATGGATTGACTTCAATGCCGGAGTCATCGTAGAAAACGAACCGATGGAAAAGACCTGCGAACGCTTTATAGACTATATCATCCGTGTTGCCAGCGGAGAACCGGTAAACAATGAAAAGAAGAATTATCGTGAAATCGCCATCTTCAAGACAGGCGTGACACTATAATCCAATTTTATCCCCAACTTTCCCAATACCCTTACAGCCCTGCCTTCCCTGTTACGAAGGTGGGGCTGTGACCTTTTTCCCCCATATATTGTTATACAGCAAGTCTTTTTGTAACTTTGCATCTCATTTTATAAAATACAAATTCATGAACGGTGAAAAATTAACTCCAATAACCAATAAGCCCAGTCTATGGGCACTCAGTCCACTGCTGGTATTTCTATGCCTGTATCTGGTGACTTCCATCATTGTAAACGACTTCTATAAAGTCCCCATCACGATTGCTTTCATGGTATCCTCGGTCTATGCGGTATGCATCACCAAAGGCCTGAGCCTGAATGAGCGAATGCTGCAATATTCCATCGGCGCAGCCAACAAGAACATCATGCTGATGATCTGGATTTTCATCCTGGCAGGCGCATTCGCCCAAAGTGCCAAAGATATCGGGGCCATTGACGCGACCGTCAACCTTACGCTTCTCCTGCTGCCGGACAATCTGCTGCTGGCAGGCATCTTCCTGGCTGCCTGTTTCATCTCACTCTCCATCGGAACCTCGGTAGGAACCATCGTGGCACTAGTCCCCGTGGCAGCAGGCATCGCAGAGAAAACCGACATGAACCTGGCCTTCATGACAGGTATCGTGGTGGGAGGAGCCTTCTTCGGCGACAACCTTTCATTCATCTCGGATACCACCATCGCCGCCACCCGTACCCAGGGATGCGCCATGCGTGACAAGTTCCGGGTAAACTTCATGATAGCCCTTCCGGCCGCTCTGATGGTTTTCGGCTACTATATTTTCAGAGGGATGGACGTGATGACCACCCACGACATCCAGTCGGTGGAATGGATCAAAATCCTCCCCTACCTGGTTGTGTTGGGAACCGCCATAGCAGGTATGAATGTGGCACTCGTACTGATACTGGGCATCGCCACAACGGGAGTGATCGGCCTGTTCACGGGGAGCATCGGCCTGTTCGACTGGCTCGGCTCCATGGGCACAGGGATCACCGGGATGGGTGAGCTCATCATCATCACCTTGATGGCAGGCGGTATGCTGGAACTGATCCGTTTTAATGGCGGAGTGGACTATATCATCCAAAAACTGACCAAACACGTCAACAGCAAACGCGGAGCCGAACTTTGCATCGCGGCTTTGGTGAGTATCGCCAATTTCTGCACAGCCAACAATACGATAGCCATCATCACAGTGGGACCGCTTGCCAACGATATCGCTACCCGCTACAGGGTGGACAAACGCAAGAGTGCAAGTATTCTGGATACTTTCTCGTGTGTCATCCAGGGAATCATCCCTTACGGAGCACAAATGCTGATTGCTGCCAAACTGGCTTCCCTGTCTCCTTTGAGCATTATCGAATACTTGTACTATCCGGTAGCCATCGGGATATTTGCCCTGCTGAGCATCTTCTTGAGATACCCCAGACGGTATTCGTGAAAACAAGCGGCAGACGGTTATATTCCACCACGCACAGACCGGCTGAATTCTTTCGCAATGTCCAGACGATGAAGGTGAAAGATTTATAATCTTACAGCTGTAAGATATAGCATCTTACACGTGAAAGATCCATATCTTCCGTGATTAACGGCGCGTACCTGGGGGGGCAAATAGCATTCAACAAAGATACGATATGCATTTATCCATGGGCGGTCCAACTCCTCTTTCTTCCAAATCCGGAATCGTGCGTGGTGTATCCACCCGAACCCGGATAGGGAAAATCTCATTGATATAGCGTTTCTGTCGAGGTGCAAATCCTATGTTTTTGAAGAGTTCAACAACAGCAACAACAGTTATTTCTTTTTCTTTGTTACTGTTGTTTTTCTTCTCTTCTCTATTCTTTTCTTCTCTTATAAAGTTTTGCTTAAAGCTTGCTTGCAAACTCCTATTAACGCATTCATTATCAATACATTGCAGTGTATTTTCGGTTACATTTTCATCATCACTTTTTTCAATCGTGTTTTTCATGCATTTTACACTGTTTTCCGCATTGTTTTCCGTGTTGTTTTCCTTATTGTCTGCATCGTCATTCGCTTCTTTATCCGCTGCCGTGAGGACAGTAGAAGTGATTACTTTTTCAGCTGTCTGCACAGTCTTTTTCTTGCTGCTTCTTCCTCCTTTGCTACCGGCGGCGGCACGTTGCTCCGAAAGCTTATTCTGATAACCCATCACCTCATCCAGATACAGGCATCGGAAATATCCGTCCTCCGTTATGACAAACAAGTTAAAGTCTTTAATGAGATGCTGCAGATCTTCCACTGTAGCCCCCCATTGTTCAGCCAACAAATCCAGTTCGTTAAAATCGTGTTTGTATTCCTGTTGCCTTCGCAGGAACAATATCATTTGAATATATAATCCTATTCCCATGCATTTCATTTCGGCATTCAGCTTCATCATTTTGTAATCCGACATCAAGCTGCAATTCAGCCGGATAAACTGTTCGGTGTAATCCATTCCTTTGGTGTGTTAGTATATAAATAGATTACAAAGAAACAAAAAATATCAATAGGGTGTATAGATAATTGCCACCAATTATGACATTATCTTCATTTTTATCTCAAACAAATATAAACAACTAGTACACAAACACTTACACAGCACATTCAATTCAAGAAAAAAGTATAATTCTCCAGAAAAGATAAAGTTCTTATCCCCTGCAATTAATGAATATTTTTTATCGTCAGAATTCGGAGATAAATTCCCAATAAATGATCCTATGTTAAAACACACGCTATATCCGTCCAAAGGTAACAGAAGAAGATTTATGAATATTTATTTTGAAAATATACATAAAAGGATTATCTTTGCACCGCAAATGAATCAATGATATGAACCAATTACAGACTACATACAGCATACATCACCTTACATCGGGAAATACCCCCCTGTGTAATCACTTCATTGTGCATGTACATTGGTTCAGCGGATTTGTTTAGATTTCCACTCACACGTAATTTATTACCCAACTTTCATCCTACCCACACACGTGCCCGATGAAAGATATATTGCATGATGGTTCTCATTCGGTGAAACCGTCGGGTTGTATATGTTTTACTATAAAAATTGATTGCTATGTTTACTATTATATCTATTATGTTTGTTGGTATCGGTATAGGATATGTATTGCGCAACTTGCAGTTTTTACAGAAAATAGAAAAGAGTACATCACTCACTATCTTCCTGCTGTTGTTTGTTTTGGGAATCTCTATCGGCTCCAACAGCTTAATCATTAACAATTTAGGCAGATTCGGATGGCAGGCGGCTATATTGGCTACATTAAGCATTTTGGGCAGTATGCTAGCTTCTTTCCTGGTATTTCATCTGTTTTTTAAGAAAGGAGGCAAACAATGAAAGGCAGTTTGGTTGTTGTCGCATTTTTTTGTGCAGGATGTATGATTGGAGCTGTCAATAATTTCCAGTATGACATGCACTCTGTTTCCATGTATGTGCTTTATGCACTGATGCTCCAAGTAGGAATCAGCATAGGCAGCAATAAGAAATTGAAAGAACTGATTAAAAGCTTACGGCTGAAAATGCTCCTGGTACCGATGGCTACCATTGCGGGAACCTTGCTTTTCTCGGCACTGGCCAGTCTGCTATTAAGCCAATGGAGTGTATTCGACTGTATGGCGGTGGGCAGCGGCTTTGCCTATTATTCACTGTCCTCCATTCTGATCACACAGTTCAAAGAACCGTCTATCGGATTACAACTGGCCACCGAATTGGGAACCATTGCGTTACTGGCCAATATTTTCCGGGAGATGATGGCATTGCTCGGTGCTCCGCTCATACGGAAATATTTCGGACAGCTGGCTCCTATCTCGGCTGCCGGAGTGAACTCGATGGATGTATTGCTGCCATCCATCACACGTTATTCGGGAAAAGACATGATTCCCCTGGCCATATTCCACGGAATACTGATTGATATGAGTGTTCCTGTTTTCGTATCCTTCTTCTGTAATTTATAAAAAAAGAGAAGCCCGCTGATTGGTTAAGCGGGCTTCTTTTTCATATATAATATAGGCGGGAATTATTTCGCAACCTTTTCCAGTTTCTTCATGATAGAGAAGATGAACAATGCGGAAAGCAAGCAGCACACAATCAATACACTCCATACCATCCACAACTGCATATCACCCCACAAATAACCGATGATAGCTACCAGATAGTTACCAATAGCAGTAGCCACAAACCAAAGTCCCATCATAGCGCCTTTATACTTGGGAGGAGCTACCTTGGAAACAAATGAGATACCCATCGGTGACAGGAACAATTCGGCAAAAGTCAATACCAGATAAGTCGAGATCAGCCAGTTGGGTGAAACCAACGCGCTCTCGGCAATACCATTGGCTTCTACTTCAGCAGGAGTAGGCAGACCGAATGAGCCGAATGCCAGCAACATGAAACCTACTGCGGCAATCACCATACCGATACCGATTTTACGCGGAGCTGATGGTTCTTTTCCTTTCTTTGCCAATGAACCGAATACTGCCAGTGATACCGGAGTCAGAGCGACAACGAAGAAGGGGTTAAACTGTTGGAAAATCTGAGGAAGGATAGGCAATGTAGGGTCCATAGTACCATAATTGACTCCTAAAACCACAAGAGCCAAGGTAGCAATAACGCCTGAAATCAATTTGCCCTTGCCTGTCTTGGACTGGAACAGTGAGAAACCTGCATAAACGGTTACAATAAGCAGAGCCAGATTCCATACGCTGAAGCCAAGGCGATCCAGACCGGTTACCTCATGTGCCGTGTAGTCACGGGCGAAGAAGGTCATGGTAAGACCGTTCTGATGGAATGCCATCCAGAAGAAAATAACCACAGCGAATACCAGTAACAAAGCGACGATGCGTTCTTTGGTCTGTGCGGGAGTCAGCTCTTCTTCGTGTACATTGGCCGGTTTAGCCTGCTTGGAGTTGTAATCGGCATGTTTGAATGTAGAACGGAAAATAACATAAATAGCCATAGAGGCAACCAGTGAGATACAAGCTACACCGAAACCATAGTTATAGGCTTCTGACAATTTATCAATATAGGTAGTACAGAAATCAGCCATGCTTCCTGTGAAATTCTGTGCGGTCTGCATGGCAGTCAGTGTGGCCTCGCCTTCGGCGGTAATCGTACCGTCCAGGAACTGGTGTGCCAAAGAAGGTATCTGGGGCACATAGCTGAAGCCTGCTTTGCCCAACACATAGTTGGTCATGGCAGTAGCGGCAGTCGGAGCGAACAGGGCACCGATGTTGATTGCCATATAGAACAAACTGAAAGCGGTATCACGTTTCGCGCTATACTCAGGAGCATCATACAGATTACCTACCATTACTTGCAGATTTCCCTTGAAAAGTCCAGTTCCCAAAGCAATCAGGGCAAGAGCGCCGAACATGGAATACAATCCGATATTGGTTGCCATCGGGATAGCCAGCAGCACATAACCGGCAAACATGATAACGATACCGGTAGTAACCATCTTGCCATAACCGAATTTATCGGCCAGGATACCTCCGATAAGCGGCATGAAATACACTCCTGCCAGGAAACTGGCAAAGATTGTTGACGTCGTGGCGGCTGTAAAGCCGAATTTCGCTTGCAGGAAGAGAGTGAAAATAGCAAGCATGGTGTAATAACCAAAGCGTTCGCCGGTATTGGCGAGAGCTAATGCGTATAAGCCTTTAGGCTGTCCTTCAAACATAGTTGATAAAGATTTAATTAATAGTTAGTATTCTTTTTTTGCAAAGATATAACTTTTAGTCTATCTGAAAAAAAAAGAGCCACAAATGTGACTCTTTTTGGCATATTTATTCGGTGAAAAGGGAACAAATCTCTGCTTTCGTTTCTTTTATCAGGTCATCGGCCGCTATTTTTATCTGTAATCCGCGGATACCGGCACTGATATAAATGTACGGGAATGCGGTGCAAGTCTCGTGTATATAGGTGGGGAAATGCTTTTTCATGCCGATGGGAGAACATCCTCCCCGGATATATCCTGTCAGGGGAAGCAGCTCTTTCATGGGAATCAGGTCGCATTTCTTGTTACCTGAGACTTTTGCCGCCATTTTTAAATCCACCTCGTGCTCGCCGGGTATGACACAGACAAAATATCCGGATTTATCCCCATGAAGCACCAAAGTCTTGAAGACTTGTTCTATGTTCTCGCCCAAACTGGCGGCAACGTGAACAGCGCTGAGGTCGTTCTCGTCTACTTCGTATGGAATAAGCTCGTATGCTATCTTGGCCTTATCAAGCAGACGGGCTACGTTGGTTTTAGCTATTTTCTCTTTCATTGCTGGTATGCCGGTTAATTTTCCAATTCTTCTTTTATAAATTTCGGGGTATATCCTTTCTTGCTTCCGGCCACTTCCTCAGGAGTTCCGGCAGCAAGCACCTGTCCTCCGCCCCTTCCGCCTTCGGGACCCATATCGATGATGTAATCCGCCAGTTTGATCACGTCCAGGTTATGTTCAATAACCAGAACGGTATTGCCTTTCTCCACCAGTTTGTTCAATACATTCATCAGCACACGGATATCTTCGAAATGAAGCCCGGTAGTAGGCTCATCCAGAATATACATCGTTTTGCCGGTATCACGCTTGGACAGTTCCGTAGCCAGTTTCACACGCTGGCTCTCTCCGCCCGACAAGGTGGTGGAGGGCTGTCCCAGTTTAATATATCCTAACCCCACCTCTTGCAGCACTTTGATTTTATTCAGAATCTGAGGCACATTCTCAAAGAACTCTACAGCACGATTGATGGTCATGTCCAGTACATCGGCTATGGATTTACCCTTATAGCGCACTTCCAGCGTCTCGCGGTTATATCGTTTACCGTGACAAACCTCGCAAGGTACCAGCACATCGGGCAGGAAATTCATTTCGATGGTCTTGTATCCGTTACCGCCGCAAGCCTCGCAGCGTCCTCCGGTTACATTGAACGAGAAACGCCCCGGCTTATAGCCACGGATCTTCGCTTCGGGCAGACCGACAAACAGATTCCGGATATCCGAGAATACTCCTGTATAGGTGGCCGGATTGGAACGCGGTGTCCTGCCCAGCGGCGACTGGTCCACATTCACCACCTTATCTATATAGTCCAGTCCTTCCACACTGTCATAGGGCAGAGGTTCCTGCAAAGAACGGTAGAAATGCTGTGACAGGATGGGCTGCAAGGTATCGTTTATCAGCGTGGATTTGCCACTGCCGGACACCCCTGTGACGCAAATGAGTTTTCCCAAAGGAAATTCCACATCCACATTCTTCAGGTTGTTCCCCTTCGCCCCTCTCAGCCATAAGGATTTCCCGTTACCGGGGCGGCGTTCGGCCGGTATCTCTATCTTCATCTGTCCGTTTAAATACTTAGAGGTAAGCGTTCCTGTCTGAAGCATTTGTTTCGGAGTCCCCTGAAACACTACCTCGCCTCCCAGGCGGCCCGCCTTCGGTCCCATATCAACCACATAGTCTGCCGCCAGCATCATATCCTTGTCATGCTCCACCACGATGACAGAGTTACCTGTGTCACGCAACTTCTTCAAAGAGTTGATAAGGCGGAGGTTGTCCCGTTGGTGTAATCCGATACTCGGTTCATCCAGAATATAAAGCACGTTCACCAGCTGGGAGCCGATTTGAGTTGCCAGACGGATGCGCTGGCTCTCGCCTCCCGAAAGGGATACCGAGGTGCGATTCAGTGAAAGATAATCCAGTCCCACATCCAACAAAAACTTAAGACGGGTACGGATCTCCTTCAAAATCTCGGCGGCAATCATGCGCTGCTTGTCTTCCAGAAAAGGATCGACCTGTTGCAACCAGTCATACAGTTCGTTGATATCCATGCTTGCCAGTTCATAGATGTTCTTGTCGTGGATACGGAAATGCAACGCCTCCTTGTTCAGGCGCGCGCCCTTGCATTCGGGACAGACATCGGTCTTGGCAAACTGTTCCGCCCACTTCTGGGCAGTGGCCGATGCATCTTTCTCCTGCATCATCTGGATGTACTTCACAATCCCTTCATAAGTTACAAAGTAATCGGAAGAGGTATGAATCAAGGTGCTCTTTATCTTGATACGCTCATCCGAGCCATAGAGTATTTCGTCTATCGCATCATCCGGCATATCCTTGACCGGTGTCTTGATCGTAAAATCATATTTTTCAAGCAGGGCCTCTATCTGCCAGAAAATCATGGCATTTTTATATTTGCCCAAAGGAGCGATGGCTCCTTCGTAAATGGAAAGATTCCTGTCGGGAATCACTTTGTCCACATCAATCAGATTCACATACCCCAGCCCCTTACAACGGGGGCAAGCTCCCTGCGGAGAGTTAAACGAAAAATTATGAGGGGCGGGTTCTTTATAAGACAGTCCGGTAACAGGACACATCAACCGCTTGCTGTAATGGCGCACCTCCCGGGTATCGGCGTCATAAATCATAATCAGCCCCTCACCCTGCTGCATGGCAGTGGCAACGCTCTGTTTCAGCCGTTTGTCATCCTTTTCCGATACGACCAACTTATCTATCACAACTTCTATATCATGATTTTTATAACGGTCCAGCTTCATGCCGTGTACAATCTCGCGCACCTCGCCGTCCACGCGGACATACAGATAACCTTTCTTGCGCACTTGTTCGAAAAGTTCTTTGTAATGCCCCTTGCGGGTACGTACCAACGGGGCAAGCATGAATATCTTCTTACCCTGATAATCCCGGTGAATCAGACCGATGATCTGTTCCTCGGTATATTTCACCATTTTCTCTCCCGAAAGATAAGAATAAGCAACTCCTGCACGGGCATAGAGCAAACGGAGATAATCGTATATCTCTGTCGTAGTTCCCACGGTAGAGCGGGGATTCTTGTTTGTCGTTTTCTGTTCGATGGAAATTACCGGGCTGAGTCCTGTAATCTTATCCACATCCGGGCGCTCCAACCCTCCCAGGAAATTACGGGCGTATGCGGAAAAGGTCTCAATGTATCTCCGCTGCCCTTCGGCGAAGATGGTATCGAATGCCAAAGACGATTTACCGCTTCCGCTCAATCCGGTTATCACCGTCAGGCTGTTCCGTGGAATTTCAACATCTATATCTTTCAAGTTATGTACACGGGCACCGTATACATTAATCAGTTCTTTTTCTTCACTCATAATCTTCTTACTCTGCGTAATCTTTGCAAAATTAATGCTTCCCGACGAAATATTTAATTAAAAAGCCTAATAATATTTTCTATTCTTTCTATATAATGTGAATAAAACAGTTTTTTTTGTACTTTTGCCACTCAGTTTAATCAACACACTGCAAATGAAATTTATTCGAGCATTATATCTTATCGCAGCCTTGTCTGCCAGCAGCACCGGAATGATGGCTCAAACACAGTCTTCCGGCTATTTCCTGCACACCATCACCAAAGGGCAAAGTCTTTATTCCATAGCCAGCATGTATAATGTCACTACCGGTGATATCGTTAAAATGAACCCCGGCAGCGACCAGAAAATTAAAACCGGTGAAACATTGAAGATTCCACAAAAGAACATCGGAACGGAACAGCAGATGTTCCATACCATCCAGTCGGGTGAAACCTTGTACAAGCTGACACAACGCTATGGAGTAACCGCACAACGCATCTGCCAGGCAAATCCCGGACTGAGCGCGGAGAATTTCCGTATCGGACAGGTTATCGTAATTCCCGCCAAGGTGACGGACAGCGAGGAGATAATCATGAACGAGGTGAAAGCCGCACAGACTACCAAGCCGGTCACCACTTCCACCCCACTGAAACCCAATTGCAGGGATATGCATAAAGTGGAACGCAAGGAAACGATATTCAGCATCAGCCGCCTGTATGGCATCACAGAAGCCGAACTGATTGCCGCCAATCCTGAACTGCGTACCGAAAAACTGAAAAAAGGAAGGTTCCTTTGTATTCCATATCCTAAGGATACAAAGACTGAAACGCCTGTGGATAATACGCCTGCCGTAATCCCCACGGACGACCAGCTGTTTAATGAAAGCAAGAAGGAGGCACGCAAAATATCTACCATCAAAGCTGCCGTAATGCTGCCATTCATGACAGACGGCAAGGGCAACCGTGACGAACAGACACGTATGGTGGAATACTATGAAGGCTTCCTGATGGCAGTAGACAGCTTGAAGGAAAAAGGAGTATCCATCGACCTGTACTCATACGATACCCATAACAATACTTCTTCCATCAAGAACATTCTGGATAGAAGTGAATTGAAGAGCATGGATATTATCTTCGGCCCGGCTTATCCCGACCAGGTGAAACCGGTTGCGGAATTCGCCAAGAAAAACAATATCCGGCTGGTAGTACCTTTTACCTCCAAAGGGAATGAAGTTTTCAGCAATCCCGCCATCTATCAGATAAATACTCCCCAATCTTATCTGTACTCGGAAGTTTACGAGCATTTTACCCGCAAGTTTACAACCGCCAATGTTATCTTCCTGGATGCAGAAGATGGTGACAAAGACAAAGTGGATTTTATAAAAGGACTGAAAGAGGAGTTAAAAACCAAACGCATTCCTTTTACCGAATTAAAAGGGGAAAATATTACTCCGGAATCATTGAAAGGCGCGATGAACCATAGTATGGATAATGTATTCATCCCGACTTCCGGCACCAACGTGGCATTGATAAAACTGTTACCACAACTGATTGTGACCTCCCGTGACAATCCCGACTACCGTATGCAGTTATTCGGCTATCCGGAATGGCAGACCTATACCAACGACCATCTGGCCAGTTTCTATGAACTGGACACCTATTTCTATTCTTCGTTTTACACAAACAATTTATTTCCGGAAGCCGTTCAGTTCTCATCGGCTTACCGCAAATGGTACAGCAAGGATATGCTCAACTCATTCCCTAAATATGGTATGCTGGGATTCGATACAGGATATTTCTTCCTGAAGGGCCTGTCCCAATACGGCAACAAACTGGAAGACAAACTGGACAAGGTGGCTGTCACCCCTATCCAGACCGGATTTAAATTTGAACGCGTAAACAACTGGGGTGGATTTATCAATCGTAAAGTGTTCTTCGTTCATTTTACCAAGGACTTTGAACTGATTAAACTTGATTTTGAATAATGAAAAAGTATAAGAACTTCGGGCTGCTTGTACTGGCATTGCTCTTTGCATTGCCGGCAGCTGCACAGTTGGGTGAAGAACGTCATAATTTTGCCGTCGGCATCAATGGTGGTCTGAACATGAGTTCCGTCAGCTTCAACCCGAAAATCAAACTGAACACCTTGAACACCATGTCTATGGGGGTTACCATGAGATATATGTCCGAGAAATATTTCAAGATGATGTGTGGCGTGCAAATGGAAATAAACTATTCACAACGCGGATGGGACGAAAAGATAGAAGATGATTCCGGCAATTCTTACAGCCGCACCATGAATTATCTGGAAATCCCTTTCATGGCACATCTGGCATTCGGCAAGGATGCATTGAACCGGGGAGTGAAGGTCTTTTTCAATGCAGGACCACAAATCGGCTTTTTCCTGGGTGACAACGAAAAGATAAACTGGACTACTTCTACAACAAGACCGGAACACGGTAAAGAGGTGGAGAATAAATTTGATTATGGTATCACAGCCGGCGCCGGTCTGGAAGTAAGTACCGGTATCGGACATTTCCTGCTGGAAGGACGTTACTATATGGGATTGAGCGACTTTTACAAGAACTCGAAAAGAGATTTCTTCGAAAGATCAGCCCATTCATTCATAGGCATACGGCTGAGTTATCTGATAGATATTACTAAATAAAAAAAGGACTCTCTCTCATAATACAAAAGCCTGCAAGATGAATCTTGCAGGCTTTTTATATCATACATAATAATTCCCTCAGCTTATCTCAAACGGTCGTATGCTTTAACCAATACCTCATCCTTACCAATGGCGCGGATGGCAAGCCAATTCAAAATGATGGCAACCAACGGCAGACACACAGTCCATGAAGGAGAAAATGTCATAGACTCTTCTTTCAACATAAAAATAAAAGTGACCAATGTGGCATAATACCCGATCAACAAAATGGTGCTGAAAATAGTCAGACGGATTTGCAACATGCGTTTTTTGAACAAGAAGATAGTGCCGAAAGCAAGAACCGCAACAACCAGCAAAATCACAAACAAGGCCCATGGAGCATAATCTTTAGTACCATCCGCCATAGTAAGACACAGATTTGTTAAAGCGGAAACACTATAATCACTTCCTATGTATGAGCCTACGGGACTACACAGGCAAATAATAATCAAAATGGTAACAACAAGTAAATAAACAGATTGAATGCGTTGTATCATAGTCTCTTTAATTTTAATCATACAACCCGTCATTCTAAACGCAGTGAAAAACCTGAAAACACAAAGTGAATGGTTATCAGATTCCTCACTGCGTTCAGCATAACAGGGCTAATATAATGTGAGGTGCATCAAAATGTACCACAGATTACTCAGATTGATACAGTTTCCACACGAAACGACTCATGTTTCAAAATAGAACGATCCGTGTAACCTGCGGTAAAGACCTTTTGCACAGCCCCAAATGAAAAATCACTGTAGTTTCTCTTTTTCTTTAGCAGGATTACGGAAATAAACCTTGCCTTCTTCATATTCCTGAGCAGCGATCAATGTCGGTTTCGGAAGTTTTTCGTAATAACGTGAGATTTCGATCTGCTCTCTATTTTCAAAGACTTCTTCCAGGTTATCGTTGTATGAGGCAAACTCCTGCAATTTCTTTGAAAGATCATTCTTCATCTCAACACTAATCTGGTTGGCACGTTTGCCAATGATAGCAACAGTTTCATAAATGTTACCTGTGTCTGCACATAAATCCATCATGTCACGGGTAACAGTATTACTTGGAGCGTTTGTCTTTTTGTAATCCATAATTTCTTATTTAGTTTTATTCATTAAATTCTTTTACGTACTTATTGGCATCCTTGTAGATGCTCTCCACTTCTTTAGTATACTTGCTGTCGGGAAACTCGTTCTTGAAAGAATAATATTCATCTATCGTTTCACGCATACGCTCTTCTTTCTTTTCTTCCACGCTCGCTTTCGCCATATCATATTTGGCACGCAAGACCAGGATAGAAAGATCTTCGCGCATCTTGGTATAGGGATAGTCTTTCAAAGCATTCTGGGCGGTAACGATGCAAGACAAATAGTTGTTACCGGTAGTGCTATAAGTACTGTTTCCTGTATAAGAGCCCAAATCATAATACAATTTCGCAGCCAGATAGTCTTTCATCACCAGCTTGTCCTGCAAATCAAAAATCATTTGCTGTGCATCCTGCCGACGGCTACTGGTAGGGAAATATTCCATAAACATCTGCAACTCCTGAATAGCCTTATAGGTGCTCGACTGGTCCAAACGAGGTTCCGGAGTATCCAGGAACAATGCTTTTCCTGAAAAATATCTGGCCTGTTCCGTATAGACCCCACGCGGATAAGTATTATAATAAGTGGTGAAATAATGCGAAGCTGTGATGAAGTCACCCTGATTATAGTAGGTCATACCCAACATATAAAGTGATTCCTCAGCCTTATCCGTTCCCTTCATGATGGTAATCAATTCCTCCAGAATGGTGGCCGCCTTAGTATTCTGCCCTTTGCCAAAGTAACTTTTGGCCGCTTCGTACTTGTATTCGTAGTCCGTGCTTTTTAAAACTTTGTTATACTCTCCACAAGACGTTAGAACCGTACCGGAGACAAGAGCTATAATGATATATTTTTTCATCTTATTCAAATAATTGCGCAAATTTACGCCTTTCCACCGAATAATGCAATATTTCCATGTTTTTAAATGCTAAAAAGTCGACAAGAGTCTATTTTTTAGAGATGAATAGATAATATCTAAGGAAATAACTGTATTTTTACATCTCATTAAACCAAACATGCTATTATGAATTTTGAATTGATTTCCGAATACCAACCCACCGGCGACCAACCGGAAGCTATCGCCCAGCTGACCGAAGGGGTGCTGGAAGGAGTCCCCGCACAAACTTTATTGGGGGTCACCGGGTCCGGCAAGACTTTCACGATTGCAAATGTAATTAAAAACATCAATAAGCCCACCTTGATATTAAGCCATAACAAAACATTGGCAGCCCAGTTATACGGAGAGTTCAAGAGTTTCTTTCCCAATAATGCTGTGGAATACTATGTATCTTATTATGACTATTACCAGCCGGAAGCATACTTGCCGTCCAGCGACACCTATATAGAAAAGGATCTGGCCATTAATGAAGAGATTGACAAATTGCGGCTGGCTGCCACCTCTGCCCTGCTGTCGGGACGGAAGGACGTGGTGGTGGTGTCTTCCGTGTCCTGCATCTACGGTATGGGGAACCCGTCGGATTTCTATAATAACGTAATCGAGATAAAAAAAGGCAAACTGCTGGACAGGAATGTATTTTTACGCCGCTTGGTGGACAGCCTGTATGTGCGTAACGACATAGAACTGAACCGCGGAAACTTCCGCGTAAAAGGTGACACGGTAGACATTTACCTGGCATATAGCGACAATCTCCTCCGGGTTATGTTTTGGGACGATGAAATTGATGCCATTGAAGAGATAGACCCTATTTCGGGAATCCGTCTGGCAACTTTTGATGAATACAAAATTTATCCGGCCAATCTTTTTATGACCACCAAAGAGAGCCAGTTGAGAGCTATTCATCAGATTGAGGACGACTTGACGAAAGAGGTGGCCAAATTCGAGGAGGAAGGAAAAATGTATGAGGCGAAACGACTCTATGAGCGCGTGACATACGATATGGAGATGATTCGCGAACTGGGGCATTGTTCGGGCATAGAAAATTATTCCCGCTACTTTGACGGGCGTAATGCAGGTACCCGTCCTTACTGTCTGCTGGACTTCTTTCCGGATGATTTCCTGATTGTAATAGACGAAAGCCATGTCAGCGTACCGCAAATACGTGCCATGTATGGTGGTGACCGGGCCAGAAAAACCAATTTGGTGGAATATGGTTTCCGGATGGAGTCGGCTTTTGACAACCGTCCTCTAAAATTTGAAGAGTTCAAGGAACTGGCCAAACAAGTGATTTATGTCAGTGCCACACCTGCCGATTATGAATTGGTGGAAAGTGAAGGCATTATCGTTGAACAGGTTATCCGTCCTACCGGATTGCTGGACCCGGTAATTGAAGTACGCCCCAGTCTGAATCAGATTGACGACCTGATGGAAGAGATACAGCAACGCATCGAGAAAGAAGAACGTGTACTGGTGACCACGCTTACCAAACGCATGGCAGAAGAATTGACCGAATATCTGCTGCGCAATGACATCCGCTGCAACTACATCCACAGCGATGTGGACACTTTGGAACGCGTCAAGATTATGGATGAATTACGTCAGGGCGTTTATGATGTACTGGTGGGTGTGAATTTGCTTCGTGAAGGTCTGGACTTGCCCGAAGTGTCTTTGGTCGCCATTCTGGATGCAGACAAAGAAGGGTTCCTCCGCTCCCACCGTTCGCTGACCCAGACAGCAGGACGCGCCGCCCGCAATATCAATGGAAAAGTAATCATGTATGCAGACCGCATGACGGACAGCATGAAAAAAACGATAGACGAAACCAACCGCCGTCGTGAAAAACAGCTGGCATATAACGAAGAGCATGGAATCACCCCCAAACAGATACAGCGTGCGCGGAATGCTGCCTTGTTGGGCAACAACAGCAACGAAGTTACCGGAACCACTCAAGGCCCCAAGGCATACATCGAGCCATCTTCCGATACAACGGCTGCCGACCCGATTGTTCAGTATATGACCAAGCCACAGATGGAGAAAACGATAGAACGTACCCGGAAACTGATGCAGGAAGCTGCCAAGAAGCTGGAATTTATAGAAGCTGCACAATACAGGGATGAGCTGCTGAAACTGGAAGATATGATGAAAGAGAGGTGGGGATAGACTTGCCCCCTTGGCGGAAGAAGGCGCACTGCCTGTCGAGGAAAAGCCTGTTACCCGAAGAAATATCACGGATATGCCGGTGAGTTCCGGAATAAAGGCAGGGATGGAAAAGGAAAAGACAAGAAGGACAAACAGCAAAAAAGCAGGGAGTGTCCCCCTGCTTTTTTCAGAACCGTACCATTAATTCCATCACAAACTTGTCTTGTTCGGACTCTTTTGCCAAAGATAGTTTATCATAGAAATATTTCTCGTAATTAAGACGCAAATCCGCCTGAAAAGCCTTTCCAAAGCTTAATGTCACACCTCCAGTCACACGCTGGCGGGAATAATCGGTAATGTAAAGCTTACCATCCTCATCCGCATTACCGTTACTATGATCTCCCATACTGTCATAACGTCCTAGAAATGAAATTTTCCGGAACAGGCCTTTCTTGATAAACAAATCGTAATTGACAAAGGCGTTGAAAGCATGTACATCATCAAATGAGTTTTTCGCATAAGTTTTATAAAGGTATTCGGCTTCTATATGCCAATTATCAAACTCGTAGTAAGTACCGATATCATACATATAAACGCTGATTTTATCGGGATGTATTTTCTGGGTACTCAAAGTCAAGTTATAATTTTTCCACGGCATCAATTGAAGCTTAACAGAATAATTCAACGTGTTGTGCCACTCTTTCTGATTGGTGAGTCCGGAGCCGTTGAACAATCCGCCTTCCAGCTTCAACGGCAGTCCCTCCTTTAAAGAGAAAGCTCCGGTAGCACCCACATCACGCACATTCCCCACCTGTTTGGCTATGAACGAACGATTGGCAAAATATTGTTGGTGGGGAGATCGATGAGCGTCTATGGTGAAAGGCACACGCATCTGTCCTAGTGTGACATTCCATGTATCATTGGGAACAAAGCGGGCATATGCATCCAGCATCTTGATGCTTCCCTCATCGGACAAGTCTATTTCAGCCTTATAAGCAATTACCGGAAGAACCTTCCCGTCCAGACTGACACGGGCGTTACGTACCTGAAACCGTTGCATTCCGTTAGTGGTTTGAAGTTCATATTTACCGCGGATCGTTCCATGTACTTCCGGCAGATATTCTTTAGGAATAGTCAGCTGTGCGGAAGCAGTTGCAATACTCAGCATTGTAAAAGCAGACGCTACAAGTGTATTTCTCATTTTTATTAATGTGACTTTCTTTGTTTACGGCTGCAAAGATATAGGTTCGGTATATCTGTAATATTTCATCCATATTACAAATATGTTTCATTTGATATGGGGAAGACATTTTACAGCCACATTCCGTATTCTTCTCATCTGCTGTGAACGCAGTGAATATGGCCCCAAAAATATCGACGTACCGACAGAGTTATTCAATAATACGGGCAGTTTCCACCTTCTCCAGACGTGCACGGAGTTTTCCCATCATGGATTTACGTATCCGGAGCCTCATCAGGCAATCCATATCATATGATTGCTCCAAGATGGCAGGCTCGTCTTCTTTCACAATGCGCATGATATCATTCATAAAAGGATATTCAAAGGATACGGTGATTTCTTCATCCACTGTTCTTTCCACTATATCAGCAGCAGCTATTGCTTCGGCAGCGGCGGCCTTGTAAGCGACAATCAGTCCGCTGGTTCCCAATTTTATACCTCCAAAGTAACGGACCACTATAATAAGGATATCCGTCAGCTCATTGGAATTTATTTGCCCCAAAATAGGCTTTCCTGCAGTACCCGAAGGCTCTCCGTTATCATTTGCCCTGAAATCCTTCCTTTCATGCCCCAGCATATAAGCGTAACACACATGGCGGGCATCGTAATATTTCTTCTGATACGTGTCAAGATGCTGCTTTATTTCCTCTATGGTACGTACCGGAATGGCAATAGCTATAAATTTACTCCGTTTCTCCGTATATATGCCTTCGGCAATGTCTGTAATGGTTTTATAAGTATCTTCTTGTATCATGGGTTTCAGAAATCATAAATCTTTAATTATAACTCACAGAATCTGTCTGGCAATCCATGCACACGCCTCAGCATCAGCCAGCGCATGATGGTGATTCTCCAATTCAAAACCCAAAAAACCGGCCACCGTATGTAACTGGTGGTTTCTCAACCCTTTCAGCTTCCGGGAAGCCTGATAGGTACAATAAAAGTCATAATCAGGATAATCCATACAATAAGTACGGAACACGGCTTTCAAACACCCCTCATCAAAGGCTTTGTTATGCGCAACCAGCGGAAGCCCCTCTATTTTAGGGGCAACCTGCTTCCATACTTCCGAAAAAACAGGAGCATGGGCAGTATCTTCCTGTGTCAATCCATGAATACGGGTGTTCCAATACAAATAGTAATCCGGTTCGGGATGAACGAGGCTGTAGAACCGGTCGGCTATCTCACCATTTCTCACAATAACCACCCCTACACTACATATGCTGGTACGTTCATTATTTGCCGTCTCGAAGTCTATTGCTGCAAAATTATCCATACTTTTTTTCGTTACACAGACAAAGGTACGACAAAAAAGCGATATACAAAATTCTTTTTTCCGGTACAATTCCCTATCTTTGAAACCTCAGCAGCAAAATAGACCAATATCTATGACAATCAGCACTTGTGAAAGCTGAAAGATTAGACCATCTTTGCACTGTTTTTGTTTTTTAACTTAAACTAGATTTATAGTAAAATGAAAAAAATGAAATTCCCGACCCTGTTAATAGCAGCAGGGTTACTTTGTATCTCCGTTCACACAACGGCCCAACCTGGTCCCCGAAAAAAAGTGGGCGTTGTTCTCAGCGGCGGAGGAGCCAAAGGAATGGCACATATAGGTGCTTTGAAAGTTATAGAAGAAGCGGGTATCCCTATAGATTACGTGGTAGGGACCAGTATGGGCTCCATTATAGGCGGACTTTATTCCATCGGTTATACTCCCGAACAGATGGATAGCATGGTTCGCCGGCAGGATTGGTCCTTTCTGCTGAGTGACAAAATACCACGCAGCGAACAGAATATGGCGGAACGGGAGGCTTCCGAAAAATATGTATTTTCCCTGCCATTCGGTAAAAATGCCAAAACGCAAGCCGTAGGAGGATTGATAAAGGGACAGAACCTGGCAAACCTGTTCAGTGAGCTGACCGTAGGATATCATGATTCCATCGATTTCAACAAGTTACCTATTCCCTTCGCCTGTGTTTCCGAAAATATTGTAAATGGCAACGAGGTAAATTTTCACAAAGGTGTATTGGCTACGGCCATGCGGGCCAGTATGGCCATACCGGGAGTATTCACTCCGGTCCGGCTGGACAGTATGGTTCTAGTGGATGGAGGTGTGGTAAACAACTACCCTGTAAATGTAGCGCGTGCCATGGGGGCGGACATTATTATAGGAGTGGATGTTCAAAATGACTTGAAACCCGCCAACGAACTGAATAGCACCGGCAGTATCTTGGGGCAACTCATCAATTTAATGGGACTGGAACTTTATAAAAAGAATCTGAAAGAAACCGATACATATATAAAGGTGGATGTGGAGGGGTATTCTGCCGCCAGTTTCACCCCCAGTGCGGTGGACACACTGATTCGTCGGGGAGAAGAAGCGGCATTGGCACAAAAAAACTCCTTGATAAAGCTGAAGCAGGAACTGGGGCTGGACAGTACCTATATGCCGAAACCCCTTCCCAGCTATCCGTACTCCCCCAACCGCAAAGTGTATATAAAAGAAATCACCTTTGACGGATTGGACGAAAAAGACAAACGGTGGCTGTTGAAGCGCTGTGATTTGAAAGAAGACTCCGAAATAAGCCTTCGCCGCATAGAAGAAGCAACAGCCATACTATGCTCCAATCTGGAATATTCCAGCGCCACTTACAATCTGCCCGAAGCCCCCGGCGGAGGTTATAACCTGCATTTTCTTTTAAGCAAGAAATATGAGAATAAGCTGAACGTAGGAATCCGTTTTGATTCGGAAGAAACAGCCAGTCTGCTCATTAATGTCACCAGCAATTTCCGGGGAAAAGTACCCACTACGCTGTCACTGACAGGACGATTGGGCAAACGTTATGCCGCCCGCATAGATTATGGATTCGAACCGGCTCCATTGAAGAACATCGGACTGGCATATATGTTCCAGTACAATGATATAAACTTTTACCATCATGGAGATAAATCACATAACTCTACCTACCGCTATCATTTGGGAGAGTTATCCTTTTCGGATGTTTGGTACAAAAACATACGCTTTGCCGTGGGGCTGAGGTATGAATTATATGACTATGACAAATTCCTATACCAGGAAGGGAACCAAGGTTTTGACGTAGGAACAGAACACTTCTTCAGCTATTTCGCACAAATGCATTACGAAACTTTCGACAAGGCATATTTCCCTACCAAAGGCATATCAGCACGAGCGTCCTATTCACTTTATACGGATAATTTCACCAAATATGACGACCACGCTCCTTTCTCTGCCATAAAAGGCTATTGCCAGGGAGTGATTCCCGTTACACGCAGATTCTCCATACTGCCTGCCATATACGGACGTTTTCTGATAGGGAAAGATATTCCTTACTCCAAACTCAATGCGATGGGGGGGGATGTGCAAGGACGTTTCCTGCAACAGCAACTACCATTTGTCGGGATAAACAATGTGGAATTAACAAAGAATGCGTTACTGATAGGAAGCATGAAATTCCGCCAACGGATGGGAAGTGTGCATTATCTGACGTTAACGGGCAATTATGCGCTGAGTGCAAGCAAGCTGAGGTACCTGTTGGAACAGGATACCATGTTCGGCTGTGGTATAGGCTACGGTTTGGATAGTATGTTCGGCCCCTTAGAGGCATCACTAAACTATGCAAACCGAGCCAATAAAGTGAGTATGTACGTCAATCTAGGATTTAAGTTTTGATTCCTCGTTGATAACCGCCATCATGCCTTCTATCTGAGCCAAGGCCATCATACGGCCATGAAACGAATACCCCGGGTTGTATCCTTTGCCGGCATCATCCAGCATCATGCGCCCATGATCCACACGCATCGGGACACCCGGACGTTCTTTCTCAAAAATACGGATCAACTCTATCACATGAGCACGCCCTCCCAAATGAGATGCTTCTATAAAATTCCCGTTGGGAAACGCATTGGTACTGCGCAAATGTACAAAATGAGTGCGGTGTGCAAACATACGTGCCAACAAAGGTACGTTGTTATGCAATCCGGCGCTGAGCGAACCGGCACAGAATGTCAGCCCGTTATGCGGGTTATCAACCGCATGGAGAAGCCAGTTGATATCTTCCTCACCGGTCACAATACGCGGCAAGCCCAATACCTGGAAAGGGGGATCGTCCGGATGGATGCACATATTTATACCGTACTCATCACACACCGGCATGACAGCCTGCAAGAAATAACGTAAGTTTTCACGCAGGGCATCACGGTCTATCCCATCATACAAAGACAAAAGACGGCGGAATATGGTTACCGGATGCCGGTCTCCCTCCTTTATATTACCATTTACAAATCCCTGCGTCTTGACTATAATGGTATCGACCAATTCGTTTTTCTCGGCTTCGGTTATAGTCTTATCCAATTCACGCACCTGTTGTAATTCCAAATCGGTATAGTCTTTCTCCGCCCCTTCACGCTGAAGAATCATACAGTCAAAATAGGCGAACCGGATCTTGTCAAAGTACAAAGAACTGGTTCCGTCCTCCCAAGGATGTTCCAAATCGGTACGTATCCAATCAATGACAGGCATGAAGTTATAGCATACGGTCTTGATACCCGCTTTACCTAGGTTGGCAAGGCTTACTTTGTAGTTTTCTATCAATTGATCCCGTTCAGGACCGGCATATTTGATAGCTTCACTTACCGGCAGGCTTTCTACCACCGACCAGCGCAATTGATGAGATTCAATATAATCTTTTAAACTTTGGATAGCTTCCAAAGCCCAGATTTCACCGTTAGGTACATCGTGAAGGGCGGTCACGATTCCTTCCACCCCGATTTGCCTAAGCATGGTAAGCGTTATCTTATCTTTCTTCCCAAACCATCTCCATGTCTTTTCCATTCGTATTATGTGTTTTAGTCTGTATGACAAAGTCTTTATTAATCCTCTTTGAGCCTTCTATTGATGTATAATCATGGCAGAACGTGCCGGTACCATAAGCTCATCACCTGAAACCTGTCCCAAGCCTTTCATGTTTATTTTACCATCCTTACAGATTACAGTGTATTTACCCGACGGAATGTCCAGCTTGACAGGCTCTGCACGGCTGTTCAAAGCCACGATGATATTTTTCCATGAGTCACCATTTGCATTGTCTTTCAAGATAAAGGCAACCACATTCGTATTTTCTACAGGTAAAAACTCCAATTGCCTACGTACCATATCGGCATCCCCCATACGAAAAGCGGGATGTGCTTTACGCATAGCTATTAAACCTTTCACATATTCGAACACATCTTTGTGTGCGGTCTTATTTTTCCAATCTATCGTATTAATACTGTCAGGACTATTATAAGAATTATGAACTCCTTTCTTGTCACGCATCATCTCATCCCCTGCAAATATAAACGGTACTCCTTGTGAAGTAAAGACAAATGTTTCCGCTAACTTCTGCAAAGCCGCCAGTTCCTCTACCGAAGCATCCGGCATGGTAGCTTTCAGACGGTCGGCAAGGCACATGTCATCGTGGCAACTTACATAACTTATCATCTGGGTAGGTTGTAAAGCCCAAGGTTTCTTACTATAATTCACAGAATCACTTATAACCTGCGGATGTTCGATGGCTCCCACAATTCCAAATTTGATACTCATTTCGTGTCCTGGCTCCCCTACTAGAAAAGCTCCTTTAGTATCATCATCCCAACCACCTCGCAATCCATCACGCATTTCATCTGAGAAAGCGGCGATACGGGGCATCTTTTCCACATTGGCTTTCATCGCCAGCCTGTCTGCCTCTAATTGAGGAGAACTGGCAGCCCATCCTTCACCATACATAAAAATAGACGGATCTATTTTATCAATAGCCGCACGTATCTCATTCATGGTTTCAATATCATGTATCCCCATCAAGTCAAAACGAAAGCCGTCTATGTGATATTCATTAATCCAATATAAAATAGATTCTATCATATATTTACGCATCATGGCGCGGTCGCTTGCCGTTTCATTTCCACATCCCGAACCATTTGCCCATTGCCCGTCCTTCGTCTGGCGATAGAAATAACCGGGAACCGTACGTTCGAAATTGCTTTCGTCTGTATTGAAGGTGTGATTATACACCACATCAAGCACCACTCTGATTCCCGCCTTATGTAAAGCTTGTACCATTTGTTTGAATTCCCTGATACGGACATCGGGTTTATAAGGATCTGTAGAATAAGAACCGTCAGGCACATTGTAATTTTGCGGATCATACCCCCAATTATATTGGGCCTTGTCCAGTTTTGTTTCATCCACCGAGGCATAATCATACGACGGCAATAAGTGCACGTGGGTAATTCCCAATTCTTTCAGATGGTCAATACCTGTCTTCTCGCCTGAAGAACTGGTAGTACCCTGCTCCGTCAAAGCCAGGAACTTGCCTTTATTTTGAATTCCGGAAACAGAATCCAAAGAGAAATCGCGATGATGCATCTCATAAACCGTAATATCAGCATAATTCTTCAAAGGAGGACGCACATCGTTCTCCCATTCTTCCGGATCTGTAGAACGAAGATCAAGCACAGCTGCCCGCTTACCATTTACCCCTACGGCTTTTGCCATAATTCCCGGAGTGTCTCCTAACCATTTCCCGTTTACCTTCACATTAAAGGTATAGAATTTACCCTTCAGATCCTCTTTTATTGAAATATTCCAAGTACCATTCTCTCCCATCTCCATTGGAAAAGTATTAGAAGCTGAACCTTCATTACCCGATTCAAATAAAAGGACACGCACCTCTTCCGCTGTAGGAGCCCAAAGTGAAAACTTGGTTTCGGCAGGCGAGTACTCCATTTCAGTCAGCGCATCTTCACGGACAGGATATTCATCAAACGAATTATATTCTTTTTTCACAGACTGACAACTAATAGTAGTAGAAACAATTGATGCCCAAATAACATGTCTCACATTCATAATCTTATCTTTTTATTTTATCAGGATTCTTATTTATAAAATCTTTCCAGCCGGAATATTCTTTAGTCAATGTCGGTCTGCCCATTTGTAAATAATGACAATAAGCAGCCGCCAACCCATCTGTTGCATCCATAAAAGGCAGCATATCACTCTCCGGTATATGTAACATCCTTTTCAACATATCAGCGACCTGTTCCTTGCTGGCTTGCCCATTACCGGTTATCGCCATCTTTATCTTCAACGGCGCATATTCTGTTATAGGAATATCACGGCTCAAAGCAGCAGCCATAGCCACTCCCTGTGCCCTCCCTAATTTTAACATCGACTGCACATTTTTTCCAAAAAAAGGCGCCTCAATAGCTAACTCATCAGGTAAATAAGCTTCTATTATACCAACCACCCGTTCAAAAATACGGCGCAGTTTTAAATAATGGTCACCATATTTACGAAGATCAATGACCCCCATAGTCATTACCTGCGGTTTAGTACCTACTACTTTCAGCAGGCCATACCCCATTATGGTTGTTCCAGGATCTATACCCAGAATGATTTTCTCTTTTACCGGCTGAATCACTTAATCACCTCCATCAAAGTGGGAAAGCCAACCACCTTATCTTTAAATATCTTCATCATTTCCTCATTCAGATGCATCCCTTGCTGAGTATGCCAACGATGCAAGGCCGCTGTATCTTCCACCTCCCATTGCAATGAAAAGCATTCTGAATCCTGTTCTTTGTGACTAAGGATGTGCGTAAGACGGGGATTTTGCAATATTCCCGTCTTTTCCACTTCGGGAATATAGCTTTCACTAAGCCAAATGACAAAATTACGCGCATCGTCAATGCCTGTTTGATAAGTTGTATTATAAATTAACATATCTATAGTCTTTAAATTAAAAAAGGCCTGCTTCGCAGACCTTCATTTTATCATTAAAAAAGTGGAGCATGCGAGACTCGAACTCGCCACCTTTAGACTGCCAGTCTAACGCTCTAGCCAGATGAGCTAATACCCCGAGAAATAATAACGATGCAAAGATACATAGAAAATCAATAATACAAAGCTTTTGGGAAAGTTTTTTTCATGTGAACAAAAAATTTATTTGCCACTTTTACTCCAAAGAGTTACTGTTGCGTGAAATTGTTAACCAATAGCTGACCAAGTTTAATAGCATAACAAGCGGATAACCCCGATTTGTGACAAGTCGGAGCTATCTAAATCATAAGTTAAAAGTTATTATGAAAAATCATTGTTGTATCAATACTATACCCCATCGGCATAATAACAGTCACAATAGTTACACGAACACCAAAGGGATCCCCACAGAAAGCTTCATTGGGAATACGGTGTATTTAGCTATGAATAACAACTATATGTCAAGAATGGATAGGATCGGAAAAAAGTCATACTGAAGCATCTTAGTAAAAGAACAATCATCGTCCTATCAAGTGCTACCCGGCATTATCTATATCAGTCCGGCAAAAGCATGAAAGGAGAAATATACCGAATATCCTAGAAGAGAAAGAAATATTCATGTCCGCCAATAACAAATCCACCACAAATACAACCAAGGGTTGCTGCTATTAACGGCTACGTACCATTTCAATTACAGCACTGTATTTCACAACTCTATGATTGGCAAGGCAAAAAAAGATGTAAAAATTGCATTAAACCTCCTCTATCGGCTTGGACCAAACTTCCTCTTTCGTTTCTTTACACATTACGGAAATAGTTCCTCCAACAAAATCCTTCACATATCCTTTGCGTTCAGCCAACATATCTTCCGCCATTCTAATGGCCTTAGCCTTATCTTTCAATGAAAATCCTTTATTAGCAAAATCATTACCTTCTTTAAAATATATATCATAAGTTTCCATTGTATCACCTTTTTAAATTTGAGTGGCAAAGATAAAACCTACAATTATTATGCACAAGAGATTTCTTAATTATTTTTCGAATATCGTCAAGAAACAATTTAACTAAAAAAATTCCCGACTTATCACAAGCCGGGAATTCATGTAAAAGCACTATTATAAATATACTAACTATTGCAAAATTTTACCATCTTCACCTAAGAACAATGTCTGTTCATGAGCATCACTTGTCAACACATTAATTTTATAAATACGGCTTCCATCAATGCCATAGGCCATAAAAGCCTGCTTTATCATAGCACCTTCCAGTGCAAGCCTGTCCATCACGGCTTCCGGCACATCATTCATATAGATTTCCGAGAAAACCAACTTCTTAGATTGTTGAGGCTTTTCCACTACCGGAACCTCTACCGGAGCCGCTTGAGCAAAAGAAACAGACACGCCTAAAGTCATCACTAATACCAATGTTACTAATACCTTTTTCATAATTACTTTATTTTTTATTCATTTTTACCGACAACAATAAAACAAGAAGCGTGCCACAAATCTGCTCATTTTAATATCTAACTAAAAATCAACCACATACATATACGCTTTTTCATTTCAGGAGTGTAGATTCCTGTTGACAACGCCACAAAAGTGTGGAAAAAATCCACAAAATCAGGTTTTATACCGGCGAACAAAAAGTATAGCCAAGCTGTTTTATCAACCTCATCAAAACATTTAAATACCATGAAGAAGAGATGTTATTCTATATGTGTAATATTATGGGTACTGATCACCACCTTGTCTGCTACCTCTCCCACTACATTTCATATAGCACTGAAAAAGATATATCCACATGCCACGAACGTAAGCTGGAGCCAACAAGGGAATTATTATGTGGCCTCTTTTACCCAAAATGGTTTTGAAAAAGAAGTATGGATGAACGGTAATGCCCAATGGGTAATGACTAATACCGATTTACAAACTACAGATCAACTGACACCTAACGTATATAATGATTTTACATTGAGTCCATACGCCATGTGGACTGCCACCAATGTAAATCTCATAGAATTTCCTAAACGAACCACTCTGTACGTAATTACTGTTAACCTAAACAATTCGTCGGCCACCAAACAATTATTCTACACACTGAATGGCAGGCTATTGCAAACACGTGACGTCAGTTATATCAATCCTACATTATCCCCCGGAATCTTTGAATTCTAATACTATTATGACTGAACAAATAACATTTCCGGAAAAGGGACACATCAACAATTGGCAAACGATTATAAACTAGCATTTTAAAGTAAAATAATAAAAGAATCTACATTTTCAGGGCGTTAAATTAATGTAAAAAACTGTTTCATTTCCCATCCCCCTTACCTCATTTTACTACTTTTGCGCACACTCAGCCTATAAATGTGCAAAAGTTATCATGGAACTAGAACAGAGTTTTATTGCTCTTATCGAGCAAAGTATAAAAACAAATTGGTATTTAAACGCTCTTACAGACTATAAAGGCATCACATTACAATACAGAGATGTGGCCCGTAAAATAGAGAAAATACATATCTTGCTGGAAAATGCCGGCATTGAGAAGGGAGATAAAATAGCCATCTGCGGGCGTAATAGCGCTCATTGGACAGTAACTTACCTTGCCGTCATCACCTATGGTGCCGTAGTAGTACCTATCCTACATGAATTCAAAGCCGATCAGGTACACAATATTGTAAACCACTCTGAAGCCCGCCTGTTGTTCGTAGGCGATCAGATATGGGAGAACTTGAATGAAGCAGCCATGCCTCATTTGGAAGGTATCATAGAATTGAAAGATTTCGGTGTACCCGTATCCCGTTCGGAAAAACTGGCTTATGCCCGCGACCATCTGAATGAGATATTCGGGCACAAATTCCCTTGCAGATTTCGTCCCGATGATATTTCTTATGAAAAAGAAAAATCAGAAGACCTGGCCATCATTAATTACACTTCAGGTACTACCGGATATTCCAAAGGCGTAATGCTGCCTTATCGTAGCATACTCTCCAACGTGCTCTACTGTAAAGAAAAAATAGGTCTGAAAGCAGGTGACAGCGTCGTATCCATGTTACCTTTGGGACACGTATTCGGCATGACTTTCGATTTTCTTTACGGTTTCACAGCAGGCGCCCATCTATGGTTTCTTACCCGCATGCCATCGCCCAAAATCATAGCCGAATCATTTGCGGAAATCCGCCCGCGCGTCATAGCCTGCGTGCCACTGATTGTGGAAAAAATATTCAAGAAAAATATTCTTCCCAAGGTAGACAACAAATTAGGTAAACTGCTATTACATGTTCCCATCATCAGCGATAAGATAAAAGAACTTATCAAGCAGAAGGCGATGGAAGTTTTCGGCGGAAATTTCATCGAAATCATCATCGGAGGGGCTCCTTTCAATGCCGAAGTGGAAGCCTTTCTAAAAATGATAGATTTCCCATACACCATTGCATACGGAATGACTGAATGTGGTCCCATCATCTGCCATAGTCATTGGACAGAACTGAAACTGGCATCTTGCGGAAAAGTTGCCGCACGTATGGAAGCCAAAGTACTGTCTCCTAACCCATCAGCCATTGCGGGTGAACTGGTATGCCGTGGAGCCAACCTGATGTTGGGCTATTATAAGAACGAGGAAGCGACACGGCAAGTCATTGATACTGAAGGATGGTTGCATACAGGCGATATGGCGACAATAGACGAAGACGGAAATGTTTTTATCAAAGGACGTTGCAAAAACCTGTTACTCACTTCTTCCGGACAAAACATTTATCCGGAAGAAATAGAGTCCAAGCTAAACAATATGCCATACGTGTCAGAGTCACTGATTATTCTGCAACAAGACAAACTGGTGGGCCTAATCTATCCGGATTCCGATGATGCTTTTGCTCACGGCTTGAGCCAATCAGACCTTGTACGGGTAATGGAAGAAAACCGCCTTGAACTGAACAAACAATTACCGGCATTTTCCCAAATAGCCCGCTTCAAGCTATATCCTGAGGAATTTGAAAAAACAGCCAAGAAAAGTATCAAGCGCTTCTTGTACCAAGATATAAAAGAATAAATCAAAAAAAGCTCTCTTCATAATATGAAGATGTATCAAAAGTAAAATGGCGTATCATTTTGCCAGTAGGGGCAAGGTTCGCTCGCCCAAAAATGATTTGCTTATGCATTTGGGCAGGCAAACCCTGCCCCTACAGTTGACAACATGATAACACAATCGGACTTTTAATCCCTCCGCCCCGTATGTATAAATCCACACATACGGTATAACTACAAAAGTTCAGATAATTCGTTCTGCAAACGTCCTGCCACTTCTTCCATAGGCACTTCGCACCCCAATTCTTTCTGTAATGAAGTAACCCCTTTATCCATGAATCCGCAAGGATGGATATAACTGAAATAGCGCAAATCCGTATTTACATTCAGCGCCAATCCATGCATTGTCACAAAATGACTGCTTCTCACTCCTATTGCACAAATTTTCCGTTCCTGCGGAGTTCCCGCGGCCAGCCATACTCCGGTCGCTCCCTTCACTCGCCCGGCCTCAATGCCATAAGATGCGCAGACCCTGATCACCGCTTCTTCCAACACATGAATATATTCCTTCAACCCCAAATGATAATCCTCCAAATTCAAGATAGGATAACAAACCAATTGTCCGGGACCATGATAAGTAATATCCCCTCCTCGATCAATATGATAAAGGGTGGCACCAATCATCTTCAATTGTGCCTCCCCCAGCAGCATATTCGTTTCCTTTCCACTCTTGCCTAATGTATAGACATGCGGATGTTCTACAAAAATAATTCTATTCTCATACGTTTTTCCCACTTGTTTAGCTTCCACCACGGCATTAAACAACTCCGTCTGCCGTTTCCAAGCCTCAGAATAGGGAACTAATCCCCAATTTTCAATTTTCATGATACCTCCCAGTTTTAAATGTAAAATAGGATAGGGTTCGCCCGATGCGTCTTTTGCATCCCTGCCAATAACCCGAAATCCAAAATGGCCATAAAAGCCGGACGCTTTCTTATTTTGTTCGTTTACATCGACATAACGTACATGGCAATGCTCCAAAGCATAACGCATCAATTGTTTCCCTATTCCCGTACCTATGGCACGCGGATGAACAAAAAGCATTTCAAGCATAGTCCCATTAATACCCATGAATCCTTCTATACCAGCATTGTCACGAATCATGTAAAGCGGCATACTATGAAGATAAACACTCCATACCAGTGGCTTTAACTTCTGAATATATGCTTCAGGTATGAAATGATAAGTAGCACGCACCGAAGCTTCCCATAAACAGGTCAATTCATCAAAGTCATCGGGCGTAGGTTGAATTATTTGATACATATTACTTTTTTCTGCAAAGGTGGGATAATTATTGTATATTTGCAACCCCAATCAAAAGAAAGAATATGTTGCCGTACATCAATGATTTTCCAATAGAATTCCGCGACTATATCGCAAGTGAAATTATCCCACGATACGCTGGTTTTGACAAAGCACATCGTGTAGATCATGTATTGAAAGTTATAGCAGAAAGCCTCAATTTGTCTCAATATTATGATGTGAGCCGCATGATGGTGTATGTTATTGCCTCTTACCATGACCTGGGACTCTGTGAGGGACGGGAGTTCCACCATCTCATTTCAGGAAAAATACTATGGGCAGACCAGAAGTTAAGGCAATGGTTCCCTGAAGAGCATATTTTGATTATGAAAGAGGCTGTAGAAGATCACCGTGCATCCAACAAGCATGTTCCCCGTAGCATTTATGGCAAAATTGTAGCGGAGGCCGACCGCATTATTGATCCGGACATCACCTTGAGACGGACGGTACAATATGGTCTTTCCAACTATCCCGAACTGGACAAAGAAAAACAATACATACGTTTTCTGACACATTTGAAAGAAAAATATGCTGAAGGTGGTTATTTAAGATTATGGATACCTCAATCAGCCAATGCTGCACATCTGCAGGAGTTGAGGCAACTGATAGCCGATGAGGAAGAACTTCATAAAGTATTTGAAAAGATCTATTCACAGGAAACAGAAACGATACAGAATTTAGAAAATATCCCTATATTTGTCCGGAACAAAAAAAATAACAGTATATGAAAAAGCTGGTTCTATCCATTTCTATGTTTCTGATTGCCGCTACTACCTTTGCGCAGTCCGAAGTGGTAACAGATAGTATTCCGCCCATTTCATTGGATGGTTACAAGAATTTTAACGGATTTATGCTGGATATGGGTTCCATGATTATGGCCCCTCCCCCTCTGATAGCCCCGCAACTTTATTATCAGCCTTACAACAATAATGCAATTGCGAATTACAATGAAATATTCCGTCCCAATATGAATATCATTTATGACAGAGGGTCTTACAACCATGTATTTACCCCCATGTATCCGGGAATGGGAATCTATGGATTCGGAACAATGTCAATGCCTCCCACCTTACAAAGTGCAACCTTTAAATTGAAAAACGGATTACACATCACCACATACGGTGAATATGATGCCGACGGGAACAAAGTACGGAATCCAAGCGCATTGCCTTGGGAAAGAAATAATTTCAACGGAGCTTTCGAAATGAAATCGGAGAATGGGAACTTCGGAATACGAATAGAAGTACAAAGAGGAAGAAACAATCCTTTTTGAATTATAAACTAAAAGATAGAAAAATGAAAAGCAGCCATGCAAAACAAAATCTATGCACGGCTGCTTTTTTATTTATTTTTAATTCAATCACAACTTTCTCCAATTCAGGCTCAAGCTGTTCAACACTACACTGACAGAACTACATGCCATGGCAGCACTGGCAATCATCGGGTTAAGCAAGATACCATACAATGGGAACAGAATACCTGCCGCCACCGGAATGCCTATCAAATTATAGATAAACGCCCAGAAAAGATTCTGATGGATCAAACGTACAGTTTTATGGGAAAGTTTAAAAGCTTTGGGTAACAACAACAAATCCGAAGTCATTAACGTAACCATCGCTACATCCATGGCAATATCCGTACCTTTACCCATTGCAATACTTACATCGGCACGTGCCAACGCCTGTGAGTCATTAATGCCGTCACCTACCATAGCTACGACTCTTCCTTCAGCTTGTAATTCTTTAATAACATTCTCCTTATCGACCGGCAAAGCATCCGAAATAAAACGATTCGCATCAATTTCTCCGGCCACATTCTGTGCAGTAAGATGACCGTCACCAGTCAACAATACAATGTACTTTCCACTCTCCTTCAATTGTTTGACCGCTTGTCTGGAAGTATCTTTTATTTTGTCACTAATGGCTATAACCGCCAGCAATGTATTTCCCTCGCCAAAATAAACCAGACTCTTGCCACTCTTCTCATAATCCTCCACCATCCCTTTCAACAAGTCGGAAATTCCCGCTCCAAAATCTTTCAGTAACCGATGGCTTCCTGCCCAAAAAGTTTTATTTCCACGGGTCACCACAATCCCCCGTCCTGTCCGACTCTCAAAAGAATCAATGAGTGCCGGCTTCTCACCTTCCTTTTTCAAAGCCTCGACAATAGCCAAAGCCAACGGATGTTCCGATTTCAATTCAGCAGCATACAGAATTCCCTTATGCTCGTTCTGCCATCCGGCATCATGCAACCATCCGGTCACCACAGGGCGCCCCTCAGTTACAGTACCCGTTTTATCAAGTACCACTGTATCCACTTTCCGCATCTGCTCCAAGGCTACCGCATCCTTTATCAAAATATGTGATTCGGCCCCTCTACCAATTCCTACCATCAATGCAGTGGGAGTAGCAAGTCCCAAAGCACACGGACAGGCAATAACCAAAACAGACACTGCTGAAAGCATAGCATAAGAAAAGTCATCCGCTCCACCTGCCACTATCCAAACAAGGAAAGTAAAAACAGCCACAGCAAGGACAACAGGAACAAAAACCGCCGTCACTTTATCCACAATACGCTGGACCGGAGCTTTAGCCCCCTGTGCTTCCTGCACCATGCGGATAATCTGTGCCAACACCGTATTTTTCCCCACCTTTTGAGCAGTCATAGTAAATGCACCGTTCTGATTGATAGTGCCGGCCAGCACCTTATCACCCTGTTTTTTCTCTACAGGAATAGGTTCACCGCTTATCATGCTCTCATCTATAAAGGTGTTTCCTCCGACAATGACTCCATCCACCGGAATTTGCTCACCGGGACGGACGCTCACCTTATCGCCAACCTGAAGTTCGGCTATCAAGATATCCTCTTCCCTGCCGTCTTTCACCACACGGGCCGTCCGAGGCTGTAATCCCATCAGTTTACGAATAGCTGTGGAAGTTTTTCCTTTTGCTTTCTCTTCCATCAGCTTGCCAACCAATACGAAAGCTATTATAACAGTGGCAGCTTCATAATATACATGAGGTTCCAATCCGCGGCTGTACCAAAATTCGGGATAGAACGTATTAAACAAACTGAACAAAAATGCGATGGAGGTACTAAGTGCCACCAACGTATCCATATTACTGGTACGCTGAAGCGTCTGTTTCCAGGCATTCATATAGAAAGAACGCCCCGAATATAAAATAACAGGAAGTGAAAGCAACAGCATCCACCAGTTTACCCCCGGAACATTCATCAGAAACATCCCCAAAACAGCTACCGGTAAAGCAAAAATCCAAGCAACGATAGTCTTCCGCTTCAACTGTCCGTAATAAGATTGCTCTGCTTCCTCCTGCTCCTGCACAGAGTTATCCTCATCTATTATCAAATCAAAACCTATTTTCATCACAGCCTCTTTCAGTTGTTGCGGAGACACAATATCCGGATTATAAGTCACCGCCAAAGTAGCCGCCGCCAAATTGACCGATGCATTTTCCACGCCTTCTTGCTTCCTTACAATCTTCTCCACGTTGCCGGCACATGCCGCACAATGCATTCCCGTAACGGGATATAGTTTTTTTGTCATATCGCTCATATTCATTTCTTTACTTATTTATTATAGCTTATCAACGGACAAATTTAGCAAAAAGTTCATGCAATCTTGTTGCAAACAGATAAATATATTTTCGCTTTTTAGATGGACATTTCACGAAGTTATTCTATATTTGTGGAGAAAGTTAGGATAAGTAATCCATGCAAATAAACAAAAAGTTATGAAAAAAAGAAATCTCGTATTGTCTGTTATGACAACTTGCCTTGTATCCTGCTTTTTATTATCGGGATGTAACGGACAAAAACAAATTGATAGTGAAACTGTAAAGACTGTAAAAGTGGAAGAACAAGCCCATTTACAAGATGACACAGTCTCTCCCGCCTGTAAGATTACTATTGATTATAGTTATTTAGCAGAATCTGATGCTGCGGATAGCATAGCACAACGCATCAACCGTACCATACAAGCCCACGTTTTGGGAAAAGAATATATCCGGATGAATCCGGAAGTTGCTGTAGATTCTTTTAAAAATACCTACATTGACAACTACCGCAAAGATGTGAACGAGTTCTATCAGGAAGATATAAAAAATGGAACTCCCAAAGACGAACTTCCCACATGGTACAATTATGAATACGGACTGACCACCCATTTCAGCGAAGGCAAAGAAGGCATTCTGAATTTCATTGCAGAAACTTTTGAATATACAGGCGGGGCACATCCCAACTCATGGAACAAATGGATGAACTTCGAAAAGAATACCGGCAAACTGCTTGCTTTGAAAGATGTATTTATGGCAGGATCGGAAAAACCGATGAGCGACATGTTGCTGGAAGAACTGATAACAGAGATGGCTACCCGTCTGGAAGACAGCTCCATCACCTCACTGGAAGGACTTCAGAATGCAGGCATCTTGAATTCTACCAATATGTACGTACCCGACAATTTCTTGTTAGAAAAGGAAAAAGTATCTTTCCTGTATAACAAATACGATATCGCTCCCTATGCTGTAGGAGTCATCACCCTTTCTTTGCCCTACACATCGGTAGAAAAATATATGATACATTAAATAACGATTTTAAGTATAGAATGGAATTAATACTGAAATATTTCCCTAACCTCAGCGAACAGCAGAAAACACAGTTTGCCGCATTGTATGATTTATATACGGATTGGAATAGCAAAATCAATGTAATCTCACGCAAGGATATCACTAATCTGTACGAACATCATGTATTGCACTCGCTAGGCATAGCCAAAGTGATAAACTTCACCCCTGATACCCAAATTATGGACTTGGGCACAGGGGGCGGTTTCCCGGGTATCCCTTTGGCCATCTTATTCCCTGAAGTCCAATTCCATCTGGTGGACAGTATCGGAAAGAAAGTGAAAGTAGCTACAGAAATAGCCAATGCTATCGGACTGAAGAATGTCACTTTCCGTCATTGCCGCGCCGAAGAAGAAAAAAGGAAATTCGACTTCGTGGTAAGTCGTGCTGTCATGCCTTTGGGCGATCTAATAAAAATTATCCGTAAAAACATCAGACAAGAACAGCATAACGCCCTGCCCAACGGGCTGATTTGTCTGAAAGGCGGAGAGTTGGAACAAGAAACAATGCCCGTGAAGCACAAAACAATGCTTTATGATCTGAAAAATGAATTCACGGAAGATTTTTTTAAAACCAAGAAAGTGGTTTATGTAACCATCAGCGGTTTATAATTATAGATAAAAAAAACATGAAAATAAAGAAATTTGAATTCAATATGTTTCCGGTAAACTGCTACGTGCTATCGGACGAAACAAAGGAAGCCGTCATTATTGATGCCGGTTGCTTTTATGAAGAAGAAAAGCAAGCCTTAAAAAGATATATTGACAGCAATAGCCTGACAGTGAAACATTTGTTGAATACGCACCTCCATCTGGACCATATTTTCGGCAACCCATTCCTGTTGCAAGAATACGGGCTAAAAGCCGAAGCAAATCAAGCGGATGAATTTTGGCTGGAACAAGCACCGGCACAATCACGTATGTTTGGTTTCCAATTGCCCGAAGCACCCGTGCCATTAGGAAAATATATCTTTGATGGAGATATCATTACTTTCGGCAATACCCAACTGGAAGCTATCCATGTACCGGGTCATTCGCCGGGAAGCATTGTTTTTTACTGCAAAGAAGCCCACTGTATCTTCAGCGGTGATGTATTGTTCCAAGGAAGTATAGGACGTGCAGACCTTACAGGAGGTAACTTCGACGAACTTCGCGAGCATATATGCAGTCGTTTGTTTGTACTCCCCCCCGACACGGTAGTCTATCCCGGTCATGGAGACCCGACCACTGTGGGAGCAGAAAAAGCGAACAACCCTTTTTTCCGATAAGATAAAACTTAAAATTCAACTTATATACTACTACCATGAAAACAGATTTATTAGCAGACCGACATATCGGTATACAGGAAGAAGACCTTCCCGTTATGTTGGAAAAGATTGGCGTAAAGAGCCTTGATGAACTGATTAACAAAACAATTCCGTCCAAAATCCGTTTGAAAGAACCTCTGCCACTGGCTGCTCCCATGACGGAACGGGAGTTTGCAGAGCATATTACCGAACTAGCTTCACAAAACAAGATTTATACCTCTTATATAGGTATGGGTTGGTATGACAGTATTACTCCGGCGGTCATTCAACGCAATGTATTCGAGAATCCTGTGTGGTACACCTCGTACACTCCTTATCAAACCGAAGTTTCACAAGGACGTTTGGAAGCACTGATGAACTTCCAGACTGTCATATCCGACCTCACAGCCATGCCATTGGCAAACTGCTCATTGCTGGATGAATCTACCGCCGCTGCCGAAGCCGCCACCATGATGTATGGACTTCGCACCCGCGACCAACAAAAAAGCGGAGCCAACGTATTGTTTGTGGATGAAGAGATTTTCCCACAGAACCTGTCAGTCATCCAGACCCGCGCCCTTCCTCAAGGCATGAAGATCCAAGTAGGAAATTACAAGGAATTGGCATTTACTCCGGAAATCTTTGCCTGCATCCTTCAATACCCCAATGCCAGCGGTAGCGTGGAAGACTATCGTGAGTTTGTGGAAAAGGCACATGCCGCCCATTGTAAAGTAGCCGTGGATGCTGACATCATGAGTTTGGCATTGTTAGTTCCTCCCGGCGAATGGGGAGCAGACATCGTATTCGGAAGTACCCAGCGCCTGGGTATCCCCTTGTTCTACGGAGGTCCGTCCGCAGCCTACTTCGCTACACGTGACGAATATAAACGCAATATGCCGGGACGTATCATCGGCTGGTCTAAAGACAAATATGGCAAACTGGCCTACCGTATGGCTTTACAGACCCGTGAGCAACATATTAAACGCGAAAAAGCAACTTCCAACATCTGCACCGCACAGGCATTACTGGCTACAATGGCCGGCTTCTATGCCGTTTATCATGGGCAGGAAGGTATCAAAAATATAGCAAAACGCATTCATAGCATTACCACCTGGTTGAACAAAGCCCTAACCCGCTTGGGATATGTACAGCATAATGAATTATTCTTTGACACCCTGCGTTTCAGTCTGCCCGACCATGTTTCGGCTCAGAAGCTGCGTACCATCGCATTGAGTAAAGAAGTAAACCTCCGTTACTATGATAATGGCGATGTAGGTTTCAGCATTGATGAAACCACCGACCTGAAAGATGTAAACCTGTTACTTTCCATCTTCTCCATTGCTGCCGAAGAAACCGTTCAAGAAGTGACAGACATTCCCGAAGCATCCTCACTGAATCGTGAACTACGCCGCCGTACTTCCTTCCTCACCCATGAGGTATTCAACAAGTATCATACTGAAACCGAAATGATGCGTTATATCAAACGTTTGGAACGTAAAGATATCTCATTGGCACATTCCATGATTTCATTGGGTTCTTGTACCATGAAACTGAATGCCGCTTCGGAAATGCTCCCACTCAGCAACTTAGGCTGGATGGCTATACACCCGTTAGCACCTGAGGATCAAACAAAAGGCTATCAGACATTAATTAATAACTTAAGCGAGCAGTTGAAGGTTATTACCGGATTTGCAGGAGTCACTTTGCAACCTAATTCAGGTGCAGCAGGAGAGTATACAGGACTGCGTATCATCCGCGCTTATCTGGAAAGTATCGGACAGGGACACCGCAACAAGATATTAATTCCGGCATCAGCCCACGGTACGAATCCGGCTTCAGCCATTCAATGCGGATATACCACGGTGACTTGCGCCTGTGACGATAAAGGTAATGTAGACGTAGAAGATTTACGTGCAAAAGCAGAAGCCAACAAGGATGATCTGGCTGCATTAATGATTACCTATCCGTCCACTCATGGTATCTTTGAACCGGAAATTGCAGAAATTTGTAAAATTATTCATAAATGCGGAGCACAGGTTTACATGGATGGTGCAAATATGAATGCACAGGTAGGTCTGACCAATCCGGGTACCATCGGGGCTGATGTATGCCATTTGAATCTGCATAAGACTTTTGCCAGCCCTCACGGTGGTGGCGGTCCCGGTGTAGGTCCCGTTTGTGTAGCCGAACATCTGGTTCCGTTCCTTCCGGGACATCAAGTTTGGGGTAACAGTGCCAATCAGGTTTCTTCAGCTCCATACGGTAGCGCAGGAATCCTGCCTATTACTTACGGTTATATTTGCATGATGGGCGCCGAAGGTCTGACCAATGCCACCAAGACTGCTATTCTGAGCGCCAATTATCTGGCAGCCTGCTTCAAGGATACCTACGGCATTGTATATACCGGCGCTACGGGCTTTGTGGGCCATGAAATGATTTTAGATTGCCGCTATCTGCATGACGAAACCGGTATCAGCGAAAATGACATCGCCAAGCGTCTGATGGATTATGGCTATCATGCGCCCACCCTTTCCTTCCCGGTTCATGGAACATTGATGATTGAACCGACTGAAAGTGAAAGTTTATGGGAACTGGATAATTTCGTCACTGTGATGCAAACCATCTGGCAGGAAATTCAAGAAGTGAAGAATGGCAGTGCCGATAAAGAAGATAATGTATTGGTCAACGCCCCGCATCCTGAATATGAAGTGGTGGCCAATGAATGGAATCACAGCTACAGCCGAGAGAAAGCCGCTTATCCTATCGAATCGGTACGTGATAACAAATTCTGGATCAATGTAGCCCGGGTAGATAATACATTAGGTGACCGCAAACTGTTGCCTACCCGTTATGGTAAGTTTGAATAAAAAAGCATTGTACTAAGAAGAAGAGAGGATCAAAATTCAGTTTTTGAAAATATGAATTTATAATTTGAAATTTGAACATCCTAAAAAACTAAAGAAAGGGTCGTATCATTACTCAAGACAGAGCTTGATACGACCCTTTTAAGTTTATAATTACTATCTGTAACTTTTCGGAACTGTCATTTTAGTTTTAACACACCTCCTCCCTCTTTTCAGGAACTATCCTTTTACTTTATCCACAGTAGGAGCAACTTGAGTTCCATAGCAGTCCGAACACATAATATCAGTATCCTAATTCATAAGGCTGTTCTACAGCCGGAACCCCATCGGACATCCATCCAGGCATTGCTTCTTTTTTCAGATAATGATTAAAGAACTGGAACATACGTTTTTGAAAATCTATTTTGTTGGCAATCTTTGTCGGCCAATGCGGTTCGCCTGTATAGTTCAGCATCCAGCAAGGCTTTCCAAGACGTTTCATTGCCACAAAATATTCTATTCCCTGATACCAGGGCACATGTCCGTCAGCGTCATTATGCATGATTAAAACAGGTGTTTGTACCTTGTCCATCGTGAACAGAGCAGAGTTTTCCAAGTAACGCAACGGAGTACTCCAAGGCGTACCGCCCAGACGACTCTGAGTATGTTCATACTGGAACGAGCGTGCCAGCCCCGATCCCCAACGGATACCTCCGTAGGCACTGAACATATTGACCACCGGAGCACCTGACTCAATAGCCGCAAACAAATCAGTACGTGTAGCCAGATAAGCCACTTGATAACCGCCCCAACTATGTCCCTGCGCCCCTATGGCTTTCTCGTCAATATAACCTTTGCCTATCAACATGGCAACCCCCGGCATCAGACAGTTATAGCAACTCTCACCCGGATAACCGTCTACATAACGTATGTCCGGATTGAACACAATATACCCGTTACTGTTATAAAGATGATAATCAATGGTAGACCGATGGGGTTCCGGCATCCGGTAATTAAACAGAGTTTCCGAATTTCGCTCATAGAAACTCACAATCATCGGGTATTTCTTGGCCGGATCAAAATCGGCAGGCTTGTACACCACCCCTTCCAACTTACGGCCATCTAAAGATATCCACGAAACCAGTTCGGCAGTTCCCCACAAATAGTCTTTCTGTTGGTCAATGCCATGAGTCAGCCGAATAGATTTCTTGAAATCGAGTGTAGCATAATGAAGGTCAGGATATTGCTCAAAACTTTCCATCGTATAGATTACATGGTCTGTATTTTTCGCCTTAGAAATACTGCGTAACATATAGTTACCCGCCATCAATTCTTTGGGAGAAGCAGCGGTGGAAAGACGAGCCTTGTAATACCCGTTCCCTTTGGTCACTTCGTTAAAGCCTTTCAACAACTGTGGCTTGTTCAGGTCAATCACACGCTCCTCCTTATCCAGTTTTACCAAACGATATGAAATCCGGTTCTTACGTCCATTCATCGTCAGATTGACAGGTTCCTTCATGGCATCCGGATCGAATTTCCAAATATCATAACGGTCATAAATTAAAAGGGACTCATCCCGTTCCGTCCATCCGGCAGTTCCATGTGCGTTCGGATAGTCAGGTACATCATTCTCTTCATCCCATGCGAGGAAAGAAGCGGGGGTAGTCAACTGATTTTTTTTCCCGTCTGCCATAGAAAGAGTATACCAACAACTGTCTGTTTCAGCATACCAATACGCATACTTGCCTTGTGGTGAAAGACGGTATCTGCCATAATCCGCCGATGCCAGTAATTTACGGCTGCCATCTTCCAAAGACACTGTGTAATAATCACTGCGTGTCCGCCCTTCCCACATGGAGGACAATGAATAAGGACGCGAAGTGGAAAGCAATGCCAACGGGGCATCTCCTTCATCTCCCAGCAAAATCTGAGACAGCTCCTCATCTGCCAGCTGACAAATACGACCACCATTTATATGATAAACCGCTTGATAGCTTCTTTTCAGCTCTTTCTCCTTATTATAATCCTGTACAGTATATTGCACCGGCTCGTCCCAACTCCACACCTGCACATTGGGACGGTTCTCCGCCAATTGCAACGTATCCTTTTGTCTAGGCTCAGGCGATGTGCCAAAAAACAACCGGGAAGCACTCTTCGAAAATTGTAATTTCCCATGCTCGCTGATTACCCATCCTTTCGGAAAAGCCCGATTGCCACGTGCCGCAACTTCTGTTGCCGGTGCTCCCTGCTGTGACAGCCACAAGCTCATGGCTTTATAACAAGAATCTTTCTGTGCACAATATAAGAAAGCCAAGTTTGCTCCATCTTCATCAAAAGTTACCTGTTTAAACACCCCGTCACCTTCTTTTATCAGCGTCTTCACACCTGTTTCCGTATTCAGAAGATACAATCCCGGCTTTTCCTCTGCTTTATCACCTGCGGTAATATAATAAAGCATTCCGCTTTTCTCCGCAAAGTTGAAAGCTTTCACAGCAGGAGCCTCATACCGGGTACTGAGGTTTGCATTCAACGGTTGGACATACAAAGTCGAGTCTTTCCTTCCCTTCTGAAAAGCAACCCAGTCCGCCTTCTCTGCCAGCCTGAATGTTTTCAGTGAATCAATCACTTCCCTGCCGCCCGAAAGCGAATAAATGACCAATGCATCCATCGGCATCTTTTCTTTCTTCGTTTTCTTTATTTTCAGAGAATCCACTATCATCTTGCCGGGTTTCTGCGACACAACCAAATAGTCGGAAGAAGCCGAGAAAAGAAAACGGTCCGCCCGCGGAAAAGTGGCAAGTTCCTTCCCTTGTGCATCATACAAATTCACCACAGCATCTCCTTCCCAAGGTTCCATCTTGCATGCCACCCACTTTCCATTATCAGAAATAGCTTGCCCGCTGATACGCTGCCAGGCAACTAAATTGTCTACTGTGAGACTTTTCGAGGCTGTCTGCGCCATCACAGGCGACAGATTCCCTATGCATAGGACAAGAGCCAGATACTTTACATGTTTCATATCCATTTTATCGTTACTGATTAGTTCGATTTTTATAAAAGCTTATCTTTCTCATATTCCGTTTTATCTTCGGCCGCAACCAGATTTAATTCCCTGCCGCTCTCTCCATACGAAACCGCATGACGTACTGCAAAATTTTCCAAGAACAAATGGTTCAGCGTAAACAATGCCCCATTCAAGTGCTCATTTCTGACAGAAGGTTTTGTATTCCTACTACGAATCCGAGACATGCATTTACGATGCTGTCCGGGAGTCAAGACACCCGCCATCCATCCACTTTTTAAATAATGCAAATATATAAAAAACGGATAAAAGTCTGATTCTAAACAATAATTTTGTACTTTTACTGTCGCATATAATCCATATACATTCAACACCAAACAATAAAAGCCATGACAGCAAGAAACAAAGTTCTAACCATCATGGGTATCATTATACTTATCGGGATTATCTCAATAGGATTCTTTGTATTTCCAATCGGAATTTCCATGTGCGCCATTACAGGCTTATGCTATGGCTGCAAATATAAAGACAAGTTGTTTATCAGATGGTCATCTGTAGGATTGGTAACAGGTATCGGACTTTCCATTTACACCTGGTGTTTAATCTCGTCAATGTAAAACAGCATAAGTTCAGTAAAAAAAAGAGGGGTTACGACAACCCCTCTATTTCACCATTCACGATATCAATATGCAATGCCTGCGGTTCCTTCGGCAATCCCGGCATACGCATTATTTCTCCGGCAATGACTACCAGCATCTCAGCTCCGGCATTCATCACAATATCTTGTACATGGAATTCAAAATTGTCTACCGCACCGTAAATTTTGGGGTCGGTAGAGAATGAATACTGCGTCTTGGCAATGCAGATAGGGAAATTTCCATATCCCAATTCTACAATATGCTTCAGTTTCTTACGGGCAGCGGCACTATACGTAATAATGCTGGCACCGTATAAATTACAAGCCACCTTCGATATTTTAGTTTCTACACTATCCTCATCATCATAGGCATATTGCAAAGGCTCGGAAGGTTGTTCCTCAATGGTTTTCACAACCAGTTCCGCCAATTCTACTGCCCCTTCGCCACCATCAGTAAAGGCGTTGTTCACTGCAAAGCCCACACCTTTCTTCTCGCAATGGGTACGGATATAATCCACTTCTTCCTCCGAATCATCCCCATAACGGTTAAACGCAACGACAACTGTCTGACCGAAATATCTCAAATTACGCAAATGCTTATCCATATTGGCCACACCCTGCTTCAAAGCTTCCAGATTGGGTTCCTTTATCTTATCCTGTGATACGCCGCCATGCATTTTCAATGCACGGGCAGTAACCACCAAGACGGTCAGTTTAGGTGTGATACCTGCTTTACGGCACTTGATATCATAGAACTTCTCCGCTCCCAGGTCAGCCCCGAATCCGGCTTCGGTAATAGTATAATCACTAAAAGTCATTGCCATCTTGGTTGCCAGAATAGAGTTGCAACCGTGAGCGATATTGGCAAACGGCCCCCCATGAACAAAGGCAGCAGTATGTTCCGTAGTTTGTACCAGATTAGGAGAAAGAGCATCTTTCAAAAGAACTGTAATGGCTCCGGCAACTCCTAAATCTTTTACAGTAAAAGGCTTGTTGTCATACGTAAAACCTAATAAAATATTTTCAATGCGACGACGCAGGTCCTTTTCATCCTTGGCCAGACACAGAATAGCCATAATTTCAGATGCAGGAGTAATATCAAAACCTGACTCCTGGGTAATTCCGTTGGTCTTCGGTCCTAGTCCTGTAACAATATAACGGAGGGAACGGTCATTCACATCCAACACACGACGCCACAGCACTTCCTTCAATCCGAAACCATTATCACGATTCTGATAAAGGTAATTGTCCAACAAGGCCGAAATCATATTGTGAGCGGAAGTGATGGCATGAAAATCACCTGTAAAATGAAGATTAATCTTATCCATCGGCAAAACTTGGGCATATCCTCCTCCGGCAGCTCCCCCTTTCATTCCGAAACAAGGACCTAGCGACGGCTCGCGCAAGGCAACAATTGTTTTCTTTCCTATTTTATTCAGTCCCAAAGCCAATCCGATGGAAACAGTGGTCTTACCAATACCGGCTTTGGTAGGAGTGATGGCAGTAACTAGAATAAGGTTACTCTGCTGCACCTTTTCTTCGTTTATCTGACTTTCATCCACTTTGGCAATATAGCGCCCGTAATTACTGATGTGCTCTACAGGAATACCGGTTTCCCTAGCCACTTGTTTAATCTTGACCAGCTCAATGCTGCGTGCTATTTCAATGTCCGTTTTCATCTTTTTACTAAATTTAGGCGGCAAAGGTAATATATTTCCTTAACTTTGTTTTGGTTTCAAACAACAAAATAATATAAGGAGTAAGCAAATGAACAATTTTGTATTTTACAGCCCTACCGAGTTTGTATTTGGCAAGGATACAGATATCCAAACCGGTACTCTTGCTAAAAAGTATAACGCCCGGAAGGCAATGATTGTTTACGGTGGAGGCTCTATTATTCGCAGCGGATTACTGCAACGCATAGAAGATTCTCTGCAACAGGCAGGAGTGGATTATGTAAAATTAGGAGGCGTACAACCTAATCCTACTGACCCGAAAGTTTACGAAGGCATTGAACTGGCGCGCAAAGAAGGCGTGGACTTTATGCTTCCCGTAGGGGGAGGCTCTGTCATTGACACTGCAAAAGCCATTGCGGCAGGAGTGCCCTACGAAGGTGATTTTTGGGATTTCTATATAGGAAAAGCCAAAGTGAAGAAGGCCTTAAAAGTGGGTGTGGTACTTACTATTCCCGCTGCCGGCAGCGAAGGTTCGGGCAATACGGTGATTACCAAACTGGAAGGTCTGCAAAAACTAAGTTTGCGTGTACCGGAATTACTACGGCCTGTTTTTGCTGTGATGAATCCGGAACTGACCTATACTCTCCCCCCCTACCAGACAGCTTGTGGCATTGCCGATATGATGGTACACATTATGGAACGTTATTTTACCAACACTCCCGATGTAGAAATCAGTGACCGGCTGTGTGAAGGGACTTTGATGGCTATCATCAAAGAAGCATATAAAGTGAAGCAGAACCCGAACGATTACGAAGCACGCGCCAATATCATGTGGTGTGGGACAATTGCCCATAACGGTACTTGCGGAGTAGGTTGTGAGGAAGACTGGGCATCACATTTTCTGGAACATGAAATCAGTGCTGCATATAATGTGACACATGGAGCAGGACTAGCAGTAATCGTACCTGCATGGATGACATTCATGGCAGAACACAACCCGAAAAAGATTGCCCGGTTTGCAAACCGCGTTTTCGGAGTTCCCGAGAATGAGGATTTGGAAGAAATGGCACTTGCCGGCATATCACGATTGAAGCATTTTTTCAGATACATGGGCCTGCCGGTCAATTTCAAAGAATTGGGTATAGAACATCCTGATATTGAACTGCTAGTGAAAAAACTGCATGAAAACAAGGGAGAATGGGTAGGCAATTATGTGAAGCTGAACAAAGAATATAGTAAAGAGATATTCGAACTAGCCTGCAAATAACCCACACAACTAAACAGTTCTAAAACATAGGCACCCGGTTTATCAGTCTTTACCGTAAAGTTCCTAAAGTATTCTATTTTCCAGACGCGCCGGCACGAACTACGTTATTCGTGCCAGCCGCATCTGAGAAATATAGCACCATTAAGCGACAGACACTTCATGCAACGACTTCCCTCTTGCCCATTTATACTCCAACATTTTCCACCTTTTACTTCACTATTTATATGCTTTTTAGCATAAAACGCTAGGTTTTTCCAACCATTTAAAGTAACTTCGCCGGACTTTTTTGGAGAAAAAACAATGTATATATTCCGATCAATTCACGAAATAATAAATACGATTTTTGTAGCTAAAGGGCTATTGGTAGAGATGTTTGAGAAGAGAAAAGTACTTAGTTTTCGATACTCGGACGCACTAGCCCTATTGAAAGAGGATGAAAACCGTTTAAAGATACTCATCGAAAAGGAAATCATACACCAAAACGGAAACTTTGTGGAACTGGATGCCCGATTCCTTGATTTCTTCGAACTGCTGCTGGAAGCGAACGAGGAAATCAACACGGCTACCGTAGAGGAAAACATAGAGTACCTGCACGAACTGATGGACTACTACCTGAAAGAAAAGATCCAGTCGCGCAAGGAAAGTTATGTACGCAATATCAAGATTACCTTTCAGAAACTGGCACGTGTAACGATACGGAACATTATCAACCTTCAACACAATATTGATAATGCTTTCAAACACGAGCCCACATACCAGATAAAAATAGCCAAACTGCAAAATCTGGACAAGAAACGAATCAACATCCAGCGGTTGATAGACTCTACCGAACATCTGATTCTGCATGAAGAACGGGATTTCTTCCGCCAAGCCACTGACGAAGAGCTGACCCGCATCCTGCTCGAACTGCGGCAGGAACTGCAACTATCAGCTCACAGTCTGATTCGTGCCCAGCAGGATATCATCAATTACCTGAACCAAATAAAGAATCAGGTGATACTGGTAGAAAAAATACGAAAAGTAAAATATCTGCAAGATCAGTTCGAGTTACGTGCCCGGAGTAATCTGTCTGAAATAATGGAACGGGAACGCTCCCTCCTGTTGGAAGGCAATACACAAGCATCGTTCAAACTGTCCCCCAGCTATTTGGCCAGTGACGAAGTGCGTCCCATCATTCTGAAAGTTATCAGCAATCAGAAGTATCGTGAAATTGTACGGAAAAATGAAGCCGGAGCTTTCAGTGAAGAAGACTTGGAAGCACAGGCCATGTACGAAGAAGTGATTAATTTGGACGAAGTGGTAACCGCCTTTGTGCAGTCGGGGGCAGAAGCCCGCTGGAAAGGAGAGCCGGTCAGCGACCTTTTTTCCTTTCTGTTGCAATATCATTTCCATCGCGAAGTGGATGAAAAGGAACGTACCACGTTCTTCTGTCAGATTGTCTCACTTTACGAGAGCCAACTGGAAATCCGGAACGAGTTCGGACTCCACAATCAATATGAATATGCTAAAATATACCCACTCTGAGAATTATGGATTTAAATATACAAATACCCGATAATACCGCATCCATCTTTGAATACCTGCAAAAAGGACTGTTCATCAGTTCCAACAGCACCAGCGAAGAAGTACGCGATATGTATAATGAAATAGATGAGAACTACGAATCTCTCTATCAGTATTTCTCACAAATAAACTATACACTGGAACGGGGAAACGAATATTTCTTCTTCTCCCGTATAGAACCTAAAGCCACACTGGAGCAAAAAATCATGCGTGCCTATTACTGGATAGATGTGCTCGATTTTTTCAAAACCTACGATGAAACATTCGGTCCCGGATTCCGCTTCCAGCCCGAACAGATATTGGTGGAAACCAACATCAACATGCTGCTCCAAAACAAACTGGACGGTATGCGGAAACACTTCTCGGACAAGGACATCCGCAAGGAAGTGCTGGAAAACATGATACGCCAGCTCACCAAAGACTCGTTCCTGGAACAGGAAAATGAGAAAACCAATACGTATAAAGTGATGAGCGCCTGGCATTATCTGGAAAGACTGATTGAAAGTATCAACATTTACGACGAAACCGAAGATGAGAAACCTGAGTAGAATTATCTTTATCAATAGTGCGAATATCCCTTATTCGGACGATATCTATCTGGACGGAAACGTTCACTTCATCGGTACGCAGGGAGTGGGAAAAAGTACCCTTCTGCGTGCTATCCTTTTCTTTTACAATGCCGACACGCAACGGCTGGGCATTTCGGTGGAAAAGCAGAATTACACGGATTACTATTTTCCCTACTCCAATTCGTATATCGTTTACGAAGTGGCAACAGAGAACGGCGCGTTCTGTATTCTGAGTTTCAAATCGATGAACCGTGTATGTTACCGCTTCATCCACTCTCCTTACCGCAAAGAATTCTTTATAGACGAGAATCGGGTGGCCTATAGCGAGAGCGACCGCGTGCGTGCCGTGCTGGACCAATATGGCATAGAATATTCACGCATCATCTATACCTACGACGAGTATCGGAACATTCTGTATGGAAACAGTACAAGTCCTGAGTTCAGCCGGTACTCGCTGATGGAGAGCAAGCAATACCAGAATATTCCGCGCACTATACAGAACGTGTTGCTGAATTCGAAACTGGATGCTGAATTTATCAAGAAAACAATCATTTCTTCTCTGAATGAAGATGAAACGGCCATCGACCTGAACAGTTACAAGGAGCATCTGAAAAACTTTGAAACCCGTCTGAAGGATATCGAAGAATTTCAGAAACGGGAAACCCGGAAACAGGCTCGGGAAATCACACTGTTATCCCAACAAACGTCCAAACTGCAAGGCGGACTGGTGCAGAATTGCCGCGAACTGGTTGCCGCTTTCCGCAAAGCCGAAAGTATCCTTCCCCAATGGAAAGAGAAACAAGACTGCACGGATGCCGACAAAGGAAAACTGATACGCCGGAAACAGGAGCTTCAGGATGAATCGCGCAAACGCAGCGACAAGTTACAGGAAGCGCTGGCAGTGCTGAACAACGAACTGCAAAAGGCATTAGGCAAAGAAAAGGACTATCAGAACAAGAACATAGAAGAGATTATAGAACGCTCTTCCAAAAAAGAGGAATGGAAGAACCGGCAGGTGGGATTGCTGGAAGAACAACGCATCCTTACCTCACAATATATGGAAATATCCACCAAGTATAAATCGCTGATTCAGGCCTTGGACGAGCAATGGAACAAGATTCATGAAGCGAAAATCAAACAACTGGATACATTAAACAATGCATACAACGAGCGTCTGGAAGAGGCCCGCAAAGAATACCAGCGGTTCACAGATTCCCTTTACCAGGAGTTCGAAAGCCTGTCACAGCAACTCCATCCGCTGAAAGCCGAGAAACTGGGCGAACTGAACGCTATAGATTACCAGATAAAATTATGCAGAAAGGAGGTTTTCTTTGAGGAAGAGCAACAGGAATTGAAAACACGTATCCAAAACTATGCCAACTTTCATACGGAACGGAAAAACCGTATCGCCCAAGCGCAGCTCATCATCAAGGAACTGACCATGACTTGGGAAGAGGAACAGCAGAAACAGTTGAAAGAAAAAGACCTGACCTTGCAAAAACTGCAACAGGAGATGCTGCAACTCCGTCCCCGCATAGACGAATTACAAGCTTTTCTGAACAACAGCAAAGACACCTTGCAAGGCTGGCTGAAAGAAAACAAAAAGGGATGGGAAGAGAATATCGGCAAACTGTGTGATGAGAGCATTTTATGGCAACGGGGGCTTTTTCCGCAAATTACCATTGAGGGGGGAAACTCATTCTATGGCATTTCCATCAATTTAGACAGCATCCACCGCCCCATCAAATCCATAGACGATTATATCGTCGAGAAAGAAAACGGTGAAAAACGTCTGGAAGAAATCACTGCTGCCATGCAACGCCAGCAAACTGAAAGGGAGGAGTTGCAGGAACAGTTGAAACGCAAATACCAACCGCAGATAAAGGAACAAAAAGCCATTATCAGCCAAATAGAGTATGAACTGGAACAATTGGAACGCCAATACCAGCAGGATATGCTCGACTTGGAAGAGTGGAAGAAGAAAGCCAATGAGGAACGGAATGCCAAAATAAACCGATTGGAAAACGAACAGCGCAAACGGGTTGCCGAACTGGACGGTATAAACAGCAAGCTAAAAAACCTGAACAAAGAAAAGACAGAGAAACTGGATAGCCTGAAACAGGAATGGAACAAGCAACAACAGGCTCTTGCCGCCGAAAAAAAGACACAAGCGGAAGTTATCGGGAAGGAAGAAAAAGAAGAACAACGCAGAATTTCCTCCATCAAAACCGAATATGAAGCGGATATGCAGAAAGAGCTTCACTCGCAGGGAGCAGATACCGAACGTCTGCAAGACATTGCCAACCAACTGGTCCAGCTGGAAAAAGAGCTTTCTTTCATTAAGGAGAATGCGACACTGGTCATCGAATACCAAAAAGACAAACGGGATTTGATAGACCGTATTCCCGGATGGCAACGGGAGCACGATGAACAAAAACGTCTGCTCCAATTGGAACGGGAAACGCTGAGAGTGGAAACATCCTCCCTACAAGAAAAAATAGACCTTCTGAACAAAGAATGGGAAGAAGCGGAAGAAAATGTAAGGGAACTGCAAAAGAACCTGGAGGCTTACAGCAAGATTCCGGCATACGACTGGTATAAACCGCATCAGGATATATTCCGTTCCGAAAACACGCAAACCATGCAGACCACCAAGACCTGTATGGAGCTGATTGACGAACTGACCCGCCAGGCCAACCAATTCACGCAGGTGCAAAGCAAGCTCCGTAAAGAAGTGAACCTTTTCACCGGACATTTTGATGAGGACAACACCTTCAAGTTCCGCGTAAAATTCAACGAGGATTGGGAATATGTACGCTTTGCCGACGAACTGCACGACTTTGTGGAAGAACACCGCATAGACGAGTACATCCGCCGCATCAACAACGAGCATTGGGATACCTTCAAACGTATCAGTATGGACACCTCCATGCTGACTTCATCGGAAGATGATATTCAAGATGTGATCCGTGAAATCAATAAAGGTTTCGCCACCTGCAATTTTGTGGGAGTCATCCAGCGCATTGAAATGAAAGTGGAAGAGAGCAGCAACCGCGTAGTGAATATTCTGCGTGAGATACAGAAATATTACCATGATTACGGCTATGACCTCTCACCGGAAACCAACCTGTTCTCCTCTGCCAAAGAGCAATTGGTGAAAGAAGAGGCTATCACTTTGCTGCGTACCTTTATCAAGGAAATACATGCTTACCGCTATGACAGTATCCGCCTGTATGATTCCTTCGAGTTGCGTTTCCGCATTGTGGAGAACGGCAATGACACCGGATTTATCGAGAAGATAGCCAATGTGGGGTCGGAAGGAACCGACATTCTGGTAAAAGCGATGATAAACATCATGTTGCTGAATGTGTTCAAGGAAGGAGCATCCCGCAAATTCAAAGATTTCAAGTTACACTGCATGATGGATGAAATAGGCAAACTACATCCCAACAACATCAGCGGTATCCTGAAATTCGCCAATGACCGGAATATCATTCTTATCAACGGTTCTCCCACCGAACTGAACCGCGATGCGTATAAGCACGTTTACCTGCTTACCAAAGGAACACAGAACAAGACCCGCATCGCACGGTTAATCTCAGATAAACAGCTATAAAAGCCAGTAATAACAATCTGTATATTTCTATATTATAATGCACAATCTCTCAAAAAAAGATTGTGCATTATTCTTTTTCCGTGAACATTCTCCTTACATATACCTGCTACGGTTGGGACGGAGAGCTTGTGAAAGTTCCTCCACCTTTTTTCCACAAAGAAAAGAGCGGCTTCCATTCCTGCAATATTCATATCAGAGTAACCCAAACAACCGGACAAAGAACAAATTTACATCCACTTTTCTCCATACAAAGAGAATAACATTAAACATATTTGTGTAATTTCGCCCGGTAATAAAACTACAAACCAATACGCGCTATGATATTTAACCGGACTGAAAAGGAAGAAAAAGCCTATCTCATGGATATTATTGCTTTATTAGCTGCCAATATCGAACAGATGGATAAGGCCATTGAAGATAAATCCAAAGACGTAATGGAGCACAAACTCTACTTGTGGGAAAATCTGTCCGAACTGGACCGAGCCGAGAAAAGTGCGGTCCGGCAGATAGTCACCCAACAAGTAGCAGCCAGCGAGTCCTTGGCCGAGAAAAAGAAACGTTATCGCAAAATGATGGCCATCCCCTATTTCGGTCGCATCGACTTTCAAGAAAAAGGGCAACCCGAAGTCCTGCCATTATATATAGGTATACACTCATTTTTCAATCCTCCCACCAATGAAAATCTGATACACGACTGGCGTGCCCCCATCTCCAGCATGTTCTATGATTATGAATTAGGAGAAGCACATTTCGACGCCCCCTCGGGAGAAGTGAAAGGTAACATCCGTCTGAAACGCCAGTATCGCATCCGTGACGGAAAAATGGAATTCATGCTGGAAAGTTCACTGAATATTCAAGATGACATCCTTCAGAAGGAATTGAGTGGAAACTCCGATGACCGGATGAAGAATATAGTCGCCACCATCCAACGGGAACAGAATAAAATTATCCGTAATGATACATCGAACACCCTGATTATCCAGGGAGTAGCCGGTTCAGGAAAAACATCCATCGCCTTGCACCGCGTAGCCTATCTGCTATATCGGCACAAAGGGGAAATCACGTCCAATGATATCCTGATCATTTCCCCCAATAAAGTATTTGCCGATTACATCTCGAACGTACTTCCCGAATTGGGAGAAGAAAAAATTGAAGAATGCGGCTTTGAGGAATTAATGCTCAAAATACTGGACAACAAATATAAAATACAAACCTTCTTTGACCAGGTGGCCGAAATACTGGACAAAGAGGAAGAAGATTTTATAGAACGTATCCGATTCAAATCCACCACCGAGTTTATCCAGCAGATGGATAAATACATTCTATATTTGGAACAAAACGCATTTCGGCCAACCGACCTGAAAGCAGGGCGTATCCCTATCCCTGCCGAGTACCTGAAAGAACGTTTCGCGGCATGGCACCGCCTGCCCATGCGCAGCCGTTTCCAACCAATGGCAGAAGAAATTGCCCGCGAACTGACTTTCACCTATCACCAAGAGCCGATGGGAAAAATACAGATACGGCAGTTGGGTAATGAACTGAAAAAGATGTTCAACAATAAAGACCTCGACTTGTACAAGGGATTTTATGACTGGCTGGGAAAACCGGAAATGTTCAAGCAGGGTAAAAACCGGAAATTGGAATATGCGGATGTAGCTCCATTACTTTATTTGAAACTGGCCCTGGAAGATAATAAAACCATGTATGGCATCAAGCATCTGCTGGTAGACGAAATGCAGGACTATACTCCGATACAATACAAAGTTCTGGCTAAATTATTCCCTTGCCGGAAAACAATATTGGGAGATGCAAAGCAATCAGTAAATCCATACAGTTCCACCACCTGCGAACAGATCCAACGTGTACTGGTCGGCTCGGAAGTGATGAAGCTTTGTAAAAGTTATCGCTCCACGTATGAAATCACAGAGTTTGCCCAACGTATTGCCAAGAACGAGGAACTGGAAGCTATAGAGCGTCATGGAGAGGAACCGGCAGTCGCCTTGCTGCCTACTGAAAAGAAAGAGATAGAATGGATAGAAAACCTCATCACCTCTTTCCTGAAAGGAGCTGATGTATCCATGGGTATAATATGCAAAACCGTAAAACAAGCGGACAAGTTGTATGCAGCCATCAATCATTTGTCTGATAAGATCTGTTTGCTGACAGAAGAAAGTGTAGCTTTTGTCAATGGGGTGGTCATTACTACAGCCCACATGGCAAAAGGGCTGGAGTTTGACGAAGTGATTGTTCCATTTGTAACTGATAAAGACTATAGAACAGAGATAGACCGCAGCATGTTATATGTAGCCTGCACCCGTGCCATGCATAAACTTTATATTTCCGCATCGGGTAATATAAGTACATTTCTATCATAAGCATTGACAAAACATCATCCATTGCAGGAATGGAATGAAATCCATCCCTACAGTGGATGGGCAAGTCTGCAAAAGGATATTCCTCCGTAAGGAATGCGTAGCCTTGTAATCTGATTCATCCTTAAAAGCTCTTACCCATATCTCTAAACCTTTCCCGCCGTAGGGTTAAAGATTTTCTTCCTGTTTGTTTTATCTCCGCAAGCCTTTGGAGTTATCTCCATAGCCTTGGGAGTCAACTCCAAAGCTTATGGAGATAACTCCAAAGACTTGGGAGATAGAATACATCCGTATAAAAAGGCTTGATCAAGGAAGAGAAAAGGCTTATGTAACAGCGACGGATGCGATATGTTGTTATTACAAGCCGTTTCCAATGTACGAATCATAAAGACAAAATCTTTTTTTCCCTCTCCAAATCATTTTCATTCAGTTGGGGAGACGGAACCATGCAGGTACGGATACAATCTCCCTCCTGACAAGTATAGTCATAATACTTCTTTTGTAATTCTGTCAACTTATCGAGTGGAACCAGCTCCCCTTTCAGTTCCAGGAATTCCTCCATGTCTGTACTGTCTCCTTGCTTTACAAACAAGATACGGCGCGCTATCGGATTCCTGTTGTAATCCAGACTAAGATACAAACCTTTAAGGAACGGCGGAAAATCATACATCGGCAATTGCAGATAAATACTGAACAAAGCCATTTGCGGTGACTCGCGCTCGTTAAAGAAAATATACCCGTTCTGATGATTATTGAATAATCCCACTCCCCGATGCGTTGTATTATAGGCACTCATGTGAGTCACCTTCACATACGTATTGTCTTCGGAAGCCTCTATCAGATAGGGTTCCACTTTAAGGCATTGGCACGAAGAAGAAAGACTATAGCTCAGATAACTTCCGCTATAATTATAAACTTCCTGCACGGAACGTTGCATCTCGGCAGTCATCATCTCCATAAAAGGATTGGTCTTTGCCTCACCATGGGCAGGTTCCAAACTGAAAAGCAACTCTTTGATACTTGCCAAATTGCCCAACAGACGTTTTTTTGACACATTATTGACCTGCGCCAAAGCCAAATCTAATGAATCTTCTTCAGAGTGTCCTTGTTTCAATGAGGTTACATAAGTGGGCAGAACGCTGGAATAAAGAGCAGACAAGACACTGGGAGCTATATCTACATAATCTGCTATCTCCTTCATTTTCAAACCATTGTTACGGAGATATTCTATTCTTCGGTATATTTCTATCAAATCATTCATTGTTCTCTTCTTCTTTATTGAACTTGCAAAATACAAGTTTTTATATGAACATACAATGACATATACATTACATTAATGTTACATCATACAACAGGTGGAATATGAAAAATATTAATCATAAAGATTCATTTTTTCTCTCTCGGAAGGCCCCTACTTTTGCTTCCGGAAACAGCAATCCAAGGACACGAGGAGTGAGGTTCCTACAAAGAAAAGAAACAAAACAATTAGTCAATATCAATTAGTATAATGGAAGCAAAAAGCGAAACAAACAAACAGATATCCAGTTTCCTGTTTATCCTGTGGGCAGGAGGGGCGGCACTACTGTCATACTCACTGGTATATGCCCTGCGCAAACCTTTTACAGCTGCCACCTTTGACGGAATGGATTTCTTCGGGATGGACTATAAAGTAGCCACTACCATCATGCAGATTTTCGGCTACCTTATTTCAAAGTTCTTTGCCATCAAGATTGTTTCAGAATTGAAGCGCGAGGACCGGTTGAAGTTCATGGTATGCTCCGTAGCCCTTGCAGAACTCGCTTTAGTCTTCTTCGGATTACTCCCCCAACCCTTTAATGTGTTTGCCCTATTCTTCAACGGACTGGCATTGGGATGCATGTGGGGAGTCATCTTCAGTTTCATAGAAGGACGCAAAGTTACCGATATATTGGCCAGCTTGCTGGGGGTAAGTATGGCGGTGAGCTCAGGAATGGCTAAATCTATGGGATTGTTTGTAGTCAATACATTTGGTGTCACAGAATTCTGGATGCCCGCCCTGATAGGTGGTTTAGCCTTCCCGCTCCTTATCCTCATGGGGTGGTCGCTCAACAAGTTGCCACAACCCACAGATGAAGACCGCGCCCTCCGTTCGGAACGTGTCACCTTGAACGGAGAGCAACGCAGACAACTGTTCAAAAGTTATATGCCCTTGCTGATCATGCTGTTCTTCGCCAATCTGTTTATCACTATTTTACGTGATATAAAAGAAGATTTTCTGGTCAATATCATTGATGTCAGCACTATTTCTTCCTGGTTGTTCGCACAAGTGGACGGTATGGTGACGCTGATTATTTTGGGAATCTTTGCCATGATGTCGTTAATAAACAGCAACTACAGAGTATTGCAGGTGCTTCTGGCTATGGTTATTGGTGGAGCGGGCACAATCAGCTATCTGGCTTTTAATTATGATGCATTGCAACTGCCTACCCTTTACTGGCTGTTCCTCCAAAGCCTGAGCCTGTACATCGTTTATCTTAGTTTCCAGACTCTGTTCTTCGAGCGCTTCATAGCCTGCTTCAAGATTAAAGGAAATGTGGGATTCTTCATTGCCACCATCGACTTTATCGGATATACAGGAACTGTCTGTGTACTGCTGTTCAAGGAATTTTGCAGCCCGGATATCAATTGGATGGAGTTCTATAACCAGTTCTCGGGATGGGTAGGCATTGTGTGCAGCATTGCATTCATCGGTTCGGCCATCTATCTGATGCAACGGTATAAATTGGAAAGACAGCTGAGAAAAGAAGAAAAAAATAAAAAGATCATCGTTTCACCGATGGCGTTAACCAACTTAAAGGAAACAGCAGAAAACATCTGTAACCCATAACATAAAAATAAAAGTATAACCAAATAAACAACAAACAAGAAGATGAAGAAAATTGAGTGTGTTATTATGGACTGGGCCGGAACGGCTGTAGACTATGGATGCTTCGCTCCGGTAGCCGCTTTCCTGAAAGCTTTTGCCGAGAAAGGACTGACAGTGACAATGGAAGAAGCACGAGGCCCCATGGGTATGACCAAAATAGACCATATCCGTGAATTATTCAAGTTACCAAGTGTGACGGAGCAATTCAAACAAAACTATAACCGCAACTGGACTGAGGAAGATGTGGTATCCATATACAAAGAATTCGAAAAACACTTGTTCGCCTCCCTGGAAGAATATACGACTCCTATTCCCGGTGTAATCGAAGTAATCGAGAAACTGAAAAGGGATGGCATCAAGATAGGTTCCACCACCGGATATACTACTGCCATGATGGACATTGTGCTGCCCGGTGCCGCCGCCCATGGCTATACCACAGACAACTGTGTGACTTCCAACAATCTTCCGGCAGGACGTCCGCAACCCTACATGATTTACCAGAACATGATTGATCTGGCCATACCTTCCGTTCAAAGCGTAATAAAATACGGGGATACGATAGCCGATATCAAAGAAGGTGTGAATGCCGGTGTATGGACTGTCGGTGTGATTCTGGGCAGCAACGAAATGGGACTCACCCAAGAGGAAACCGGAAAACTGCCTGCAGAAGAGTTGAACAGACGCATGGCAGCAGTCAGAAAACGTATGTATATGGCAGGTGCGCATTATGTAGTAAACACCATTGCCGAACTTCCCGAAATTATTGAAATTATTAACCATAAAATGAATTAAACGATTATGAGACCATACTTACTTTTAACCCCCGGCCCTTTAACCACTTCTGAAAGCGTAAAAACAGCCATGATGACCGACTGGTGCACATGGGATGAAGACTACAATGTTCACATCGTAGAGGAAATACGTAAAGGATTGGTACAACTGGCTACACGAAAAACAGATGAGTACACCAGCATCCTGATGCAGGGAAGCGGTACTTATTGCGTAGAGGCGACCTTGGGAAGTGTGATTACGCCCAAACACAAATTATTGATTCTGAGCAACGGTGCATACGGAGACCGCATGGGAAACATTGCAGAATATCATGGAATGAACTATGATATGCTGGCCTTTGATGAAACAGAACAAGTATCTGTGGAGTATGTGGATGATTATCTGGCACACAATGCAGAAATCACGCATGTGGCAGTGGTACATTGCGAAACTACAACCGGTATCCTGAACCCGTTAAAGGAAATAGCCCACATGGTAAAGATGCATGGTAAAAAGCTGATAGTGGATGCAATGAGCAGCTTTGGCGGCGTGCCGTTGGATGTAGAGGAATTAGGCATCGACTTTATGATCAGCAGTGCCAACAAATGTATTCAGGGAGTTCCCGGCTTTGGTTTCATCATTGCACGTAAATCCGAATTACAATATTGTAAAGGAGTATCAAAGAGTCTTTCTCTGGACATCTACGACCAATGGGATGCGATGGAGAAAGGACATGGAAAATGGCGCTTCACCTCGCCTACACATGTAGTGCGTGCCTTTAAACAAGCCATGGACGAACTGGCAGCCGAAGGCGGTGTGGAAGCCCGGCATGCACGCTACTGCCGTAATCACGATGTACTGGTAGAAGGTATGCGGTCACTGGGATTCAAGACCTTACTGAAAGATGAAGTCCAATCCCCTGTCATCACTTCCTTCCTTTATCCTGACAAGGAGTTCGATTTCAAGGAATTCTATCATCAGTTGAAGGAAAAAGGATTCGTTATCTATCCGGGAAAGATTTCCCAGGCAGATACTTTCCGCATCGGAAACATCGGTGATGTGTTCCCCGAAGATTTCAGCAGATTGATTGAAGCTATCAAGACCGTCGCAAAATAAAAAATAAATCTAGCTTTATGGCTCGGGCGCAGTGATTGCGCCCGAATTTGTTTCTACCCTTCTTCCGTTACAAGATCATTTGGAACCGGAGCTGCACGACACTGAAATTCTTATCACTAATCTCCTTTATATGCTTTCCCGGCATCACCCAGCTATAAGCCAGCTTCATCCCTATATGCTTATTCATGTAATAATTCACGCCCAATGAAAAATCCTTTTGAGCCCCTCCCCACACACCGGCTTCCTCATTATTCATATCAAGGATATTAAATCTTCCACACAGCTCCAATGCCCGCCCCACAGGTCTGCCCGGACAAGCCAATGCTTCATCATACCCATATTGCCTGCCTGTCAACAACCAGGAGCATTGCACATATCCGCCATGTCCTGCATAATTTGTGAAATTCTGTTCACGCTTCACCATAGTCCGTATATACTCCCCTTGCAAAAAGAACCTCTGATGAGCGATCATTAATTCCACCCCTTGTTTCAACTGGTACTTTGCATGATCTACCTTGGCGTAAATAAGATTCCGGTTATCAATAGTGCTTACCCCCGGAGATTTATAAATAAACGTATTCTCGTCTTCATCTCCCGGCAATGCGCTATCCGGAGTACGATACACCACCGCCGCACCTATGTGTAACAATTTTCCCTCTTCGTTTACAGGACGATACACCAAACGACCGTCTATGGCATATCCTTGTGAAATGTTTTTCACATTACCCAGGTCACTGTCTGTAAAGAAGCCTCCGGAAGCATAATAATGTTTTCCATTGTAGGTATAAGAGGTTCCCATCCGTCTGCCATTGGTCAAAGCCAGCACGATTCCCGGTGACTGGTGAAAACGAAGATCGTACGTACTGCATAGCATGTCCAAGGTGAAAGGTTCATAAAATTGTCCCACCTGAATAATATGCTTGCCCGAAGTATAAGCAGCAAAGGCATCCTTTATGGAAACCTTATTCCCTACATACCCCACCTCCATTTTCATGCTCCAATTCTGATAGGTCGCTTTCACCCCCAACCGCAAGTCATTAAACTCCGTACCGTTACCAAACAGGTTATCATTCTTTAAATAAACGCCACCATCCATAAGCATCCGTCCGGTCAGTTTACACTTCAAATCCCCGGCAACCGGGTGTTGCGCGCGGGCAACTAAAGCAGCAGAGGGGAATAACAGGCACATCAATGCTTTAACATAAGTCATTCTTCCCATTGTATTCTTTTGTTTTTTACTTTATAACAAATGTAAGAGGAATGACCTATACTAAAAATGAATAACCATTAATTTGATGATGAAGTTATTACGCGCAGAAAGCAAGTAATATTCATTTCATATTTATGTAACAGAATTGTAACTTACATTTCCCAATAACGTTCACAAAGATTCAAGTATTCCATCTCAGGCTTGTTGCCGAACACCAATCCGAAGAAAGAGGTCTTCCTCCGCTTAATCACTTTTACCTGTTCCATTAAATCGCGGGATAAAGGAGGCATCTCGAAATCTGAGATCAATACGATATCCGATTCACGGAAATCATTTCCGTTGATGATATGCGCAGCTTCCCGAAGAGCCGGCTCTATATCCGTTCCACCGTCAAAACGTTTATTCAGAAACTCCGCCAACCTGGGCATATCCCGCCCCAAATCTTCAATCAACAACGATACAGCCTCATCCGAGAAATTGATGACATAACATTTCCGATGGGTTTTCTCCGTCAGTTGCGCTATAGCCAGAATAGCCGATTTGGACAAGATCTCTCTGTTTCCCTGCATGGAGCCGGAAGTATCCACACAGATAATATAGGGTCCTAGCCCCGAAACCTTATGCTTGTCATCCTTTACCGGTTCCGTTTCCTTGGACTGGTAATCGAACTGTTGCAATCTCTTTTCGGCATATCGTTCCATAAATACGGCACGCAGCGCATCATCCGCCAGATAGCAATACTCGACGGGCAGCAAACTGTTCAAATCATTTCCCAAAGTCACCCCTGTGATATCACTATGCGGAGAGTGCCTGATCAGCCTCTTTTTATCTACGCCCGACAAAGAATCGTATTTTTGTTGGTCCCGGTGCTTCTTGCCCAGCAGACGCGCCAATTGCCGGATAGCCGGATTGCGCTTCATCACTGTTTCATACGGAAGCATCCTCCGGTACAAATCAGGATAATTATGAAGCAGCCACTCCATGCGCGACCCCAACAGTTTGTTACCCGACTCCTTTCCTTGCTTCCGGATCAACAAATCAAAACCTTCACATAAACTGTTTATATGCATGTACTGATAGTCATACTCTTTGCGGGTAAGCAACTGATGCCATTTATCCAAAAAGAACTCCTTGGTCCGGGCCCCCTCTCCTCTCAGCAGAGAAGCATTCTCCAGCAAACTGATATAATAGTCAATATTCAGTTCCGCCAGTTCATACCTCTTTTTGAAAGCACCGCGCATCTGCTTCAAGTATTGCAAGAATGCCATATCCGGCAGATGTTCCGAAGAATAGAAAGCCTCCCACTCCGGAGTGTAGCGGGAATAATATTCCTGCAAAGAAGGTGTGGTACGCCGATAGTACATCAACACTTTCTCTTCCAGTTCGCGTTGACGCACCACCCCGTTGCTCACATCCTCCTCGTATGCTTTGAATGTCCTATCTTTCAGTTCCTGAGAATAGATCATCTTCAGATCTCTCAACCTTATATTCCTGGTTCTCTTTTCGGTACGCATCTGCCATTTCGTTCAAATCATTCTTATATCGGTCTATGGTATTCTTCTGGTGGCGAAGCATCCTCCGCATGGAAGCCCGCTGCCTTTCGCTGAGAAACAAATGCTTCTCATAATATTCCGTTTCCGCATCCAGCAGCCCGGACCAATCCTTCTCCACTCTGTCCAACGCTTCGGCCACCGATTTATATTTGGCTCCGAAATCCTCCGGCTCGGGTTCGGGCGGCGGTGGAGGACAATTCTCATAGCACATCAAGTGATATTCATAATTATTGATATAAATGGAACGAAGCCCTTTTTTCAGCGTATATATCTTATTACGCGGAACTTTGGCATGGAGTATGGAATCATATTTCTTCAGAATACAGCAGTTGGCTTTGTACTTGTCCTTATGCAGGTAGAATAATTTACCGGTCTGATCCAGATGTTGATAGTCGGCTGCAAAAATAAGGAGGCGCTCTTTCATCCGGACGCCCTCTACCTGGTAATAGTAAGTATCGATGACCTGTATGCCCGGATCGTTCACTTCACGCAAACTGTGTTCGGACGATTGTCGGTCTTTCAGTTCTTCAATGTCCTGTTCCAGCCCTTTTATATTCAGCAGATAGCCTTCGGCACTTTTCTGAATGGCAGCGTTCACCATCTCCTCTGCCGCCTCCATCTGATCCATCTCACTCCAAAGGCAATAGGACAGCAATGTACAGTCCGAAAGGCGGATAGTGTCCGATCCGTTCAGGAAAGCGGAAGCTTTCAGCAGCTTCACCATTTTCTTCCACCGGCGGTCCGACACATACAGAGGAGACGACACACCCCCCTCATTTTGTATCTGGAGGTTATATTGCTCTATCCGGTCTTTCAAGGCATGAATCACTTCGAAAATAGAGTAATGGATTTTAATGGCAGCCATCTCCTTTTCCCACCGGATGTATTCCTCATCGGTGATCTGCAGTTGCTCGTCCACCACCGGTTCCGTTTCATCCGTAGAGGAAATCATCCGGTCAAATTCTCCCATATCCTCAATGCCTCCCACCAGACAGCGAAGCAGGAAACGGTCCCACAAGGCCTCCAGTCCCTGTCCCTGGGCAGGCAGTTCATTGGAAGCGGCAATCAGCCCTTTCAGAGGAACACGGATGGAAAACTGTCCGTTACGGTATATTTTTTCATTGATAATGGTGAGCAATGCATTCTGAATGGCCGGTCCGGCTTTCCATATCTCGTCCAAGAAAGCAATGGTGGCAGAAGGCAGATAACCATCGACAATACGCTCATACGTATCTTCGTCTTTCAGTTTGGAAATGGAGACAGGACCGAATATTTCGTCCGGCGTACTGAATCGTGACATCAGATATTCAAATGCGGAAGCGTTGCGGAATGCCAGTTTCAGCCGGCGCCCTACCATACTTTTAGCTACTCCCGGAGGGCCTAAAAGGAAAATGCTTTCCCCTGCCACAGCCGAAAGCAGAGCCAGAGCCACAATATGCTCCTTTTCAAAAACCCTTTCATTCAGTTGTTGTAACAGAGATGCTATACGAGGTTTCAATGTATTCATAAAAATTATCGACTAATGATGATCAACTAGTGGTGCATTAACCACCAACCACTCCTTGTTTCTTATGCAAATATCTGAAAAAAGGATGTATTTCTCACTAGAATGTATTTTTTCTTTTTGCAGAATTGCTGTTTTTTCATGATAGATTGGATAAGTTACAGTGACAAGGTTTATATCTTACACAAGCATGTAGTATTTTCTCCACTAAATTGCCTACCTTTGCAACTTCAACAACAAACAATGATTCCAAATGAAAACAAACTTGCTTTCCTCCGATAAAGACCCGATGGGAACTGCCATCGCCGATTATTTCAACCACAACAAAGCAGATAAGTTACGTGTATTTTCCTCACAGTTCGAGGAAGACGAAATACCCGTGAATCAATTATTCCGCCCTTATGACGAAATGCCGGAACTGGAACAGATTGCCTTACAAATGGCCGAAGGAAATATTCTGGACGTAGGAGCCGGAAGCGGCTGCCATGCACTGGCCTTGCAAGAGATGGGAAAAGAGGTATGCGCCATCGACATTTCCCCCCGTTCTGTAGAAGTAATGGAAAAAAGAGGGGTAAGGAATGTCCGTCAGATGAATCTTTTCGATCCGCATTTTCTAGAAACATTCGATACAATCCTCATGCTGATGAACGGATCGGGCATTATCGGGAAGTTGGAAAATATGGCAGCTTTCTTTCAAAAGATGAAACAACTGCTTCGCCCCGGGGGATGTATCTTGATGGATTCCAGTGATCTCCGTTATCTTTTTGAAGATGAGGACGGGAGTTTCCTGATTGATCTGGCAGGAGATTATTATGGCGAAATAGACTTCCGGATGCAATACAAAAATATAAAAGGAGATTCTTTCGACTGGCTTTATGTCGATTTTCAGACACTCAGCCTGTATGCTGCCGGGAATGGATTCGAGGCGGAGCTTATCAAAGAGGGGGAGCACTATGATTATTTAACCCGCCTTCGATGGAAGGGATGACACTTATAGAAAGATTCCGATAAACTTGTCGCATGATATTCAAATTCTTGGGGCAAGATGCTGCGTATCTTGCCCCAAGAAAAAAAATCAGGCCATTGAACCGCCTACTATATCCAACAGCTCATTGGTAATTGCCTGTTGGCGGCTCTTATTGTACATCACCGTCAGATCCTGCAACAAATCATTCGCATTGTCTGTAGCAATCTGCATAGCCATAGTGCGGGCGGCATGTTCGGAAGCATTCGAATCCAGTAATACCGTGAACATCTTCATACGGAGTACCTTCGGGAGCAATTCCCCCATCACCACATCTACAGACGGTTCCACAATATAATCGGGTATCCTGCCTTTGTCCTCCTCTTTCTTCTCTTGTGTCAAGTCTATCGGAAGATAGGTTTCACGCGTCAGGACCTGTACTGCTGTAGAACGGAAATGGTTGTACAGCAACTCCACCTTGTCTATGTCACGATGCAGAAAGCGCCTCATCAAGTCCTCTGCCAAGGCGGCAGCTTCCTGATAGGAAGGTTTATCCGCCATATGCTGGAAATCGCCTTCGGCCTTGAATCCCAATTTCTTCACACCTTCCGCTACCTTTCTGCCTACCGGGTATAAAAGCACGTTCTCCATACCCAGGGACTTGTATTCATCCAAAATAACCGTCAGATGCCTGATGATATTTGCATTGAACCCGCCACACAGACTGGTATTGGAGGCAAACACGACGATAGCCACACGCTTCACTTCACGTTTCACAATGAAAGGAGACTCCACCTCACTATCCGCACTCAGAAAATTGGTCAGGATGTGATTCAGCCTTCGTTCGTAAGGAAGCATGTTTTCTATGGCAGCCTGCGCCTTATGCAACTTGGCAGAGGCTACCATCTTCATAGCCGAAGTAATTTTCCGCGTATTATTTACTGAGGCTATTCTTCCTTTTACTTCTTTCAGTGATGCCATGACTATTCGTTCACTTTAAATGGTTGAGCCGTATCAGCTGCTACTTTCTCTATAATTGCAGTTACATCATCATTTATCACACCGCTTGACAATACATCAAGCACATCTTTCTGATGGTCGGCACGCATCATCTCCAGGAATGATTTCTGGAAATCCTGCACCTTATGCAAGGGTACATCACGCAGCAAACTATGTGTACCACAATAAAGGATTGCTATTTGTTCTCCGACAGGCATCGGACTGTACTGCGGCTGTATCAGCAACTGGTTGTTCTTACGTCCCCGGTCGATAGCCATTGCCGTTACAGGATCCATATCACTGCTGAACTTGGAGAAAGCCTCCAGTTCGCGATATTGTGCCTGATCGATCTTCAATGTACCTGCCACCTTCTTCATGCTCTTGATCTGGGCACTACCTCCCACACGGGATACGGAAATACCCACATTGATAGCCGGACGGAAACCCTGGTTGAACAAATCGGTTTCAAGGAATATCTGACCGTCTGTAATGGAAATGACATTGGTTGGAATATACGCGGAAACATCACCTGCCTGTGTTTCGATAATAGGCAATGCAGTCAGTGAACCACCTGCCTTTACCTTGCCTTTCAAACTGGGTGGAAGGTCATTCATCTGTTCGGCCACTTCCTGCTGGTTGATAATCTTCGCCGCACGTTCCAACAATCGTGAATGCAGATAGAAGATATCACCCGGATATGCCTCACGACCGGAGGGACGACGCAGAATCAAGGATACTTCACGATAGGCTACGGCTTGCTTTGACAAGTCATCATACACTACCAAGGCATCCCGGCCGGTGTCACGGAAATACTCTCCGATAGCCGCTCCGGCAAACGGAGCAAAATACTGCAATGCAGCCGGATCGGCAGCAGTGGCAGCTACCACTATGGTATAATCCATCGCACCGCGTTCACGCAGCGTATTCACCAGACTGGCTACAGTGGAACCCTTCTGACCAATAGCTACATAAATGCAATATACAGGTTTTCCCGCTTCATAGTTGGATTTCTGATTCAAAATCGTATCTATAGCGATAGAGGTTTTTCCGGTCTGACGGTCCCCGATAATCAACTCACGTTGTCCACGCCCGATAGGAATCATGGCATCCACAGACTTCAGCCCTGTCTGCAAAGGCTGGTTCACAGGCTGACGGAAGATCACTCCGGGAGCTTTACGCTCCAAAGGCATTTCGCACAGTTCCCCGCCAATCTGTCCGCGGCCATCCAATGGTACGCCTAACGGATCGATGACACGCCCTAACATACCTTCGCCCACATTAATAGAAGCAATGCGTTTGGTACGTTTCACCACCATTCCTTCCTTAATCTGATCAGTAGGACCTAGCAATACCGCACCTACATTGTCCTCCTCCAGGTTCATCACGATAGCCATGATACCGTTTTCAAACTCCAGCAACTCATTGGCTTCCGCGTTGCGCAGACCGTAAATACGTGCTACGCCATCGCTCACTTGCAGCACATTCCCCACCTCGTCAAATTGCAGGTGGGTGTCGATGCCTTTCAGCTGCTGAAGTAAAACTTCGGATACTTCGCTGGGTTTTATATTTTCAGACATAATCTTTTTACATTAAAAATTGAAAATTAAAAATTAAAGTCCGACCAGGTATTAACCTTAAATTAAAAACCAAAAGATACAAACTGATATACTTTTACTTTCTAACTTATAATTTTTAATTTTATACTATTCTTCTATTTTTAGCTATAAACTGTTGCTTTACCCGTTTTATCTGGTTAGCTACGCTCGCATCCAATCTGTAAGTTCCGATTTCAAAGATAAAACCACCTTCCAGTTTCGGATCTATTTTGGTTTTGAACTCTACAGTTCCATGAGTTTTCTCTACGACCAATGCCCGTATGCGGCTGACTACCTCTTCCGCTACCGGACAAACAGTCGTGATTTTACCGACGCTGATATTCTTCTGTTTCCGATAAAGGTCAATGTATGACATAATCATAAACTGCAAGAATTTCTCTCTTCTTTCCTCCAGTACCAATTCCACAAAGCGTTTCAATTCTTCGCTCACCTTACCTCCTCCGGCGGCTTCGCAAATCAGTTTCAACTTTGTTTCAGCAGGCAATACAGGATTATCCAATGCCTGTCGAAGTTCGGGGATTCTCGAGAAACTATCTGCCAATATTCCGGCTTCCTCATAAACAGTATCCTCTGTCCCCTTTTCGTCGGCATAGGCCAGCAAAGCCTTAGCATAACGCATTGAAATGACTCCTATATACATAACAATCAGTCTTTAGAAACAGTTAATTCATCCAGCAAACGGTCAATCATTTCCATTTGTTCTTTCTCATCATCGAGGTTCTTGCGCAAAACCTTCTCAGCAATGTCGACAGACAGTACAGCTACTTGGCGGCGGATGTCGCTGATAGCGCTGTCTTTTTCTGCCTGAATCTGCTTTTTCGCTTCATCCAGCAGTTTCTGTCCTTCAACCTGAGCCTGTGTTTTGGCTTCCTTCAGAATACGTTCGCGGGTTGCGACCGCTTCATTCAGGATGCGCGCCTGCTCCTCGTGAGCCTTAGCCAATATCATTTCACTGTCTGCTTTAATATTAGCCAATTGCTCATTGGCTTCACGTGCAGCAAGCAGTGACTTGTCTATATATTGTTTTCGCTCATCCACCATTCTGGTGATCACCGGAAAACCGTATTTTGCCAGAATGACAAAAACGATACCGAAAACGATGACCATCCAGAATAACAGACCGCTATCAGGTGTTAATAATGACATGCTAAATTAATTATAAGAACAAAGTTAATAAACAAACAATAATGGCGATCAGGGCCACACCTTCTACCAACGCGGCGATAATAATCATATTCATACGGATATCTCCTGCCGCCTCCGGCTGACGGGCAATTGCCTCCATGGCAGAACCACCGATTTTACCGATACCGATACCTGCACCGATTACTGCAATAGCTGCTCCAAGTGCAGCACCTAATTTCCCTAAACCTGCCGCAGCAGCGGACTGTAATAAAACTGCTAGTAACATAATAGTTTGTTTTTTGAATTAATTATTTAATTTATTTCATTTCTTTTTCTTCACGCATCTCTTCTGTACGGGACAACCCGATAAAGACCGCGGACAACATGGTAAATACGTATGCTTGAATAAATGCGACCAATAATTCCAGCGCAGTCATAAAGATTCCGAATGCCACAGCAACAAATCCCATGGAACCATTGATCAGAGGTCCCATATTCGCCGTAATAAAAATGATGGATATCAAACTGAGAATAGCAGCATGACCGGCCATCATATTGGCAAACAAACGGATCATCAATGCAAATGGCTTCGTAAAGATTCCGAAAATCTCAATAATCGGCATCATCGGGAACGGAGCCTTCAACCACCAAGGAACATCAGGCCATAGAATCTCTTTCCAATATTCCTTGTTCCCCCATAGATTCACAGCCAGGAACGTACAGATAGCCAGCACAAAGGTAACGGCAATATTACCTGTAATATTCGCACCGCCGGGGAAGAAAGGAATCAATCCCATCAGATTATTGATCAGGATAAAGAAGAAAGCCGTCAGCAGATAAGGTGCATAACGCTTATAATCCTTACCGATACAACCCTTTATCACATCATCATTGATTGCCAGGATACAAGCTTCCATCATGCCCACCATTCCTTTAGGAGCTTCCTTTTCTACTGGATGTTTTTTGTACCAACGGGCACAACTCAACACTAGAATCACCAGAATGGCACTATTGACAAACAATCCGGTAACATTCTTTGTAATAGAGATATCCAAAGGTTTTACTTCGTTACCGCTAGCATCCTTTTCCACTATCTTACCTTTATATTCACCGTCTTTAGCAATGTACAGTCCTTCATACTCTCCGTTTCCTTCCTCAAACCTAGAAGAAAGAAAAACGTGCCATCCTGTACTGCTTTTTACGATTACCGGCAGTGGTATAGCTATAGGTGTATCTCCTATGTCAGTGATATGCCATTCATACGAATCACCTATATGTCCGAAAACGATTTCATTTACGTCTACCTGCTGCTCTTTATAGTCAGTATCCGACTCTTCCCGGGCATTGGCTCCTTGCAGAAAAGCGATCAGCAACATTAAAACCGTTCCTATATATCGTAAACTTCTCATATTACTTATACTTGTACCTATTACTTTTATGTTTTATCTCAAAATGAAAAAAGAAGCGGGTTTCAAAAATCAGAAAGATAATATAGAATACCATGTAAGTTCCTATAAATGACAGTACTTGATGTGCCACCGCCACTGCATAGACGGACATAATCAAGATGCTCAACATCATCTTCGTCACTTTCGCCACCAAGTAAACCGCCACCATTTTTTGCGGACTTACCCGATAACAGCATCCGAACATAAATATGTAAAAGAGGCCGAAAAGATAAAAAAATATCGGTATGGAGGGATACCAGGCAAAATAATACCTAGGCAACAAGGTGTGAAATACCAAGGCTCCTCCCCAACTCAATACAACCATTAATATGGTCAACGATATGATAAATTTTCTCTTTACGGCTAACAAAAACATAATTATGTATTAGATTTCCACACAGGCCGAAACTATATTGTCCCTCACCTCAACGAACCCACTCGATATTCCAATTGATTTCTCCAATTCGTCCTCCGTGTATTTTATCTCGCCTTTTATCAGTGATGATATCAGCGGAGCATGATCATACAGGACAGAAAAAGAGCCTAATTCCCCCGGTAGTGTCACTATTTCCACTTTGCCGTCAAACAAAGTACTTTCCGGAGAAACCACTATCAAATGAAGATCTTCATGATGTTCCATACTTACTTTTATTTCTTATGGCTGGCAGCATCCAGCAACTTCTTTCCCTTTTCTATTGCTTCCTCTATCGTTCCTACATTCAGGAATGCCTGTTCCGGCAAGTAATCCACCTCACCGTCCAAAATCATCTTGAATCCTTTTATCGTATCTTCGATAGAAACCATGACACCCGGCACACCTGTAAACTGTTCGGCTACGGCAAACGGTTGTGAAAGGAACCGCTGCACCCGACGCGCACGGTTTACAGTCTGACGATCTTCATCACTCAATTCGTCCATACCCAAAATAGAAATGATATCTTGCAACTCCTTGTTGCGCTGCAAAATCTGCTTCACACGCTGAGCCACATCATAGTGCTCCTGCCCTACAATCAGCGGATCAAGAATACGTGAGGTTGATTCCAACGGATCTACAGCCGGATAAATACCCAGTTCGGTAATTTTACGGCTCAATACGGTCGTTGCATCCAAGTGAGTAAATGTAGTAGCGGGCGCAGGGTCTGTCAAGTCATCAGCAGGTACATACACAGCCTGTACCGAGGTGATAGAACCATTCTTGGTAGAAGTGATACGTTCCTGCATCTGTCCCATTTCCGTTGCCAGTGTCGGTTGGTACCCCACGGCTGACGGCATACGGCCCAACAAAGCCGAAACCTCGGAACCTGCCTGAGTGAAACGGAATATATTGTCGATAAAGAACAAAATGTCACGTGGTCCGTTGCTGTCACCGTTTTTGCGGTCACGGAAAGATTCGGCAACGGTCAGCCCCGAAAGGGCAATGGAAGAACGCGCGCCGGGAGGCTCGTTCATCTGTCCGTACACCAATGTGGCCTGTGACTTTTCAACTTCATTATAATCTACTTTGGAAAGATCCCAATGACCTTCTTCCATGCTTTTCTTAAATTCTTCTCCGTAGCGGATTACACCAGATTCAATCATTTCACGCAACAGGTCGTTGCCTTCACGTGTACGTTCACCGACTCCGGCAAAAACAGAAAAGCCGTTATGTTTCTTGGCAATGTTGTTAATCAGCTCCATAATAAGCACAGTCTTGCCTACACCGGCCCCCCCAAACAATCCGATTTTACCACCCTTTGAATAAGGTTCCAGCAAATCAATAACCTTGATACCTGTGAAGAGCACTTCCTGCACAGTAGACAATTCATCAAACTTAGGGGGCTCACGGTGAATGGGAAACGCCCCTTCCTTACTCAACGGGCGCATACCGTCCACAGCCTCACCTACTACGTTCATCAACCGGCCTTTAATCTGATTACCAACCGGCATAGTAATAGGATGTCCTGTCGGAATTACTTCCATACCACGTTGCAAACCGTCCGTACTATCCATAGCTACAGTACGCACTGTGTCTTCACCAATGTGTTGTTGAACTTCCACGACTAGAATTCTGCCGTCATTGCGTTTGATAGTCAATGCATCATGAATGCTTGGAAGAAGCAGATCGGTGTCGATGCCTTTGCCCTCAAAATACACATCGACTACCGGTCCGATAACTTGTGAAATATGTCCAATAATCTGTGACATAAGCTTCTATTTACTTTTATTTGATAATTTACCTTTTCTATATTAACAAATATCGCAGGCTTTTTGTTTACCTACCTTTTGCTTTATATGCGCAGCAAAGGTAAAGATTATCTCAGTAGATTGAACTTAAGCTAACATTTTTTACACATCAATACGACATTATTCCACCAAAAGAAGAAAAAAAGAACATTTCCGCTACTTTTTGTGCATTCCTTCACGAGATAACTGTTTACTTAAATTAGCAATTCCCAAAGCAACCACTGCTGTTACCGTAGCTGCATGCTCTTGGTATTCTGGTATATTCTTCGTATAAAGATCACGTTCCGTATGCCATATTTCCCCATAAGAGAAATTATATCCTTTTATGTCTTGTGTATTGAAACCAAAAGTAGGCACTCCTTCCACTGCAAAAACACTGGCATCCGTACCGCCGCTTTGAGTAGGACGTTTAAAGGGTTTCGCAACCTTTACCTCAAACGGATAATCCGCACGGATCTCTTTCACAGGCTTGCACACTTCCACAAAATCATCATACATAGCCTGAGGAACGGAGATTCCCACCGGTGGAGTCGGCCCTCCGTCCCGGTTGAACAGATTGGCAATCTTTCCCAATTCTTTTGCATGAGTCTTGACATATGCTTTTGCACCCAATAATCCAAATTCCTCTCCAGCAAAAGCCACAAACAGTATAGTACGTTTAGGTTTTGCACCGGAAAGTGCAATCATACGGGCAGCCTCCATCATAGGACCAATGCCTGTGCCGCAGTCTATACCACCGGTTGCCACATCATAAGAATCAAGATGTCCGCTTATAATAACATATTCATCCGGATATTTAGTGCCCTTAATGGATGCTACGACATTATGATATTTCACAGGACCTAGTTTGAAATGATTACGAATATCAAATTCCAGCCAAAAGTTCCGTCGTTCTTTCACCATCTGTTTAATAATCTTGTATTGATGTTCATCCAACTTGATATCACAGACTTCGGGCAAATTATCAAACGTAGTATGGGGATCATTCAATAAAGCACGATCATACAAAGCACGTAAAGGTACAGGTGCCGACTGAATAAAGCCAAGTGCTCCTGCCTCACACATCTCTTTATAAAATAGTCCCGGCATTTCACGCAAAGGCTTCATGGCATGTTTGGTTCCTTTGCTCCAATTCTCTTCCATCAAGGCAGCATTCTGCTTTTCTATTTCTATATTTTCAGCTTTGATAGCAGCTCTCAACGAATCTCCTTTAGCAGAACGGTCAACAGGCCAACCTACATTTTCACCTGAGATCAACACCCAAGCGCCTTTCAACTGATGTTTCATGCGGTCCAGCTCTTCTTGAGTACGGGGCTCTATCAAAACATGCCCGCGTTGCAGACCTTTAGTACCTGAAGTGTAGGATGGAGTGACAAAATGCAGATCCATTGCCTGATCTCCCCCGATTAAACGTCCGAACCATGGACCACGGTTAAAACCTACCGGCAGTTCTCCAGCTTCTTCCAAGCGTACATCAATACCCCATCGTTTATATTCACGCATCATCCACTCGGCTGCATTCTCATACGCATCCGAGCCTATAACTCTTCCCCCAAAACGATTGGTGAGAATATCCAACTGATGCATCACCCGGTTATCTGTTTGGCCCGTTTCAATGATTTTCTTTACGGCGGCAGGTTGGGCAAAAGTAGTCCCTGCATACAAAGAAGCAGCTATAACAGCTGCCATGCACATTTTGTTCATCATGGTATTTCTGTTTGTTAGTTGTTAACGATTACAAATATATAGCAAATTTTGGAACTTCAACTATTAATTTCCAACAATTTATCAGGATAAACCGAATATTTTTGAAGTCGTACAATACAAACAGTATTAAAATGAAAGTTTATTCAACTTTCATTTCTTTCTGGCGCACACAACCATGACTAGATTTTTTATACGAAACTCAAATAAACTCTTCCACCAAATACATCTCGTTGAATAAAACTTGTTGATAATTGGAAGAATCACTCTCCAATAAATTTAACAAAGTATACTCAGCTCCACGTACCCAATACACAAAATCACGATTGGGATGGTAATCCTTCGCAAATTCCAGCAACTGTTGCAAATTAAAATCGGAGGAAATGATACCCGCACCGCTTTTTTCGGCATCATATGCATTACAGTCCTGTTCTATATGGGCAGGAACCATCAGAATAGGCTTGCCTAAATACATGGCCTCGCACACCGATTCAAATCCGGCAGTACTGGCATAAGCCTTGCATCCCGCCATCTGCCTCAAAAATTCCACATCATCCAGTTGATAAAAGCTCAATGTATTGTCCACTCTCTTCACCGGTTCCTCCTCCCACTTGTCCCAAAAGAAACGAAGCGGTATCCCGGGATGTTGCCTGTGCCATTTCATTACATTTTCACTGAAACCCGCATTAACCATATAGCCATGTATATAGTCACCGGAATAAGGTTCATGTAAAGTCACTTCCCTACGCAACAAGGGAGGAATCACACGGATATGATTCTGAGGATCATCCTTCATGTGACGAAAAGAAAGAGCCAAACGTTCCTTCGCCCCCAAGCTGGTCAATACGGTAAAAAACTTCAAAAGAGCCAAGCTTACTTTATCAGCCTTTGGAAATTCAAAACTTTTATGCAAGAACAGATATTGATGCCCTATACAGATCTGCGGAACAGAGGGACGGAACAGGAAATAAGTCAGTCCGGTCAGCAATTCATAGAAATTGATAACCCTGTCCGCACCACTGGCCTCGATACGCTGACGAATGTAGTTAATGCTATTGATATACACAGGAAGTTTCACTAGATTATATGCCACGCTCCGCATCAAACTCACCCGTTTGTTGGCTGGTGTAGGCAGAAAATTAGGACTGACAAAACGTTTTACAGGAGCATGGATGTTACGATTGAAAAATCCCGGCAAGCGGCGCGAACTACTTTTACCTACCAGTACTTCCACTACTTCGTGACCGTTCCGGCGCAATATTTCCTCCAACGTAATGGCTTGAGTAAGATGTCCTCTCCCCTCACCCTGTACTATAAATAAAAATTTCATGAGGCTGTATGTATTAGGGTAAACTCTTTATTATCTTCATTCTCATCAGCTAGTACATGATGGTATTCCATGATATTCCAATTCCCGTCCGCATCCTCAGTCAGTGCCGAAAGGCTTTCTACCCAATCGCCCGAATTCAGATAATGAATACCATCATAATAGGTATTAGCCGGATGATGGATATGACCACAAATCACTCCGTCACATTTACGTACACGTGCAAACTCCACCAACACTTTCTCAAAGTCCGATATATAGGAAACAGCCGACTTTACTTTTTGTTTGACGGCCTGTGACAGAGAATAATACGGTTTCCCCCACTGGGTACGATATTGGTTATAAAAGCGGTTCGCCCATAAGAGGAATGTATAACCTGCATCGCCCAACCGGGCTAACCATTTCATCTGTGTGGTAACCCGGTCGAATAGATCGCCATGTGTCACATAATAACGCTTTCCATGTGTTTCAAGGATGTATTCTTTGACGATTTTTACGTTATAGAATGTCATAGGGACCAAGCTGTCCAAAAAATCATCGTGGTTGCCGCGCACATAAATAACTTCAGTACCGAAGTTCTCCATCATCTTCATGATAACCTTAAAGAAATCAGTATGTTTTGCTTGCCACCTCTTAGTACCTGCCTTGCGCAAATGCCAACCATCTATAATGTCTCCGTTCAATATCAGACGGTCACAATTGACAGATTTCAAAAAGTTACTGACCTCTATTGTTTTAGAATGAGAGGTTCCCGGATGGATATCCGATAAAACCACTGTAGGATAATACGTTCTCAGATGCATATCTTTATTATTAAAACTATGCAAATATCCATGTTATCTGTTACAAGATCGTGTCGGCAAAATTACTATGCTATTAAAATTAATGAAAAGACAGGCCGTTTCTTCATGGAACAAGAAACGGCCTGCAAAGCTTCAGTTTATCATACATAAACCATACTTCAATCTATAACTAACAATTAATTGTCAATATCAATCACATTGAACTGCATATCAAACTTTATCTCCCAACCATTAGAAAGTTTCACTTCATAGTCATGCTTGTCCCTCTCGATCTTGAGCATCTTGGCATCGGGGTAATTCGTAGCAACGTACTTTTTTATTGCTTCAGGAACCACAGCGACAGGTACAGCGCTGTATTTGCAATTCACTTCTGTCCAAACACCTTTCTTATCGAATTCCAGTTTGTCTCCATTGGTAAAAATCACATCATAGCTTTTATCAAACCAGTCTGTTTCCATTTTAGCCATCGCCACCTTATTATCGGGGAAATGAGTTTTGATAAAAGTCTGTGCAGTCTGAGGCAATTGGTTTACTTGAATAGGTTTGTCATCATCCGCCCATACCACTGTTTGCAACGTAAATAAGCACACTAACAATAATAATACCTTTTTCATAATCGTCATTTTTTTTATTTGGTTCTACATTCTGTTTTCTGATGCAAATATGAAGGGAGATTCTGAAAAGAATTTGAAATTCTAAAAAAAACACGATTTTTTTTATTGATTATGAGTGGATGCATAAAGTGTAAAACAATGCTCCCCGCTCTTATATTCATAGCAAAGCCTGAGAGCCTGCATTTTACATATCGTATCTGCTATTGCCAAACCTAGACCGGTAGAGCCTTCTTTTTTCTTTCCTTGATAAAAACGCTCAAAAATACGCCGGGCATCCAGCGGTTGTGCCGCCCCTGTATTGCAGAACATCACACTGTGGGGAGTAATGACAATCCGGATGTGCCCACCGTCCATATTGTGCACAAAAGCATTCTTCAACAAATTGGTAAGCAACACCACTGCCAATGTTTCATTTATCGTAAGATAGAAAACACCTTCTTCCTCTATACTTGTTATGATCTCACGATATTGATACACTTCTTTATAGTCCTCCAGATATTGCCTCAATAATTTATTCACTTCTACTTGGACAGTATCCGTAAATTGACCGTTCTCTATCTTCGAAAGCAATAACAAAGACTTGTTCAACTTCGTTATATGTTCCAAAGTCTGGTGGGTTTTCATCAACTCTTCCAATTGGCTTTCTGAAAGATTTTCATCCTCCATCAGCATCTCCAACCGATTACGACAAATAGCCAGTGGTGTCTGCATCTCATGAGATGCATTACCAATAAATTGTTTTTGCTGTTCGAACATCTGCTCACTGCGCTCTGCATAACGAACAGCCGCTTCATTTAATTTTCTGAATTCTGAAACCCGGGTATTATTTTGTAAAGGCTCGTTTACCTTACCGATACGATATTTATCCAACCAATGAAGCAATACATAAAGAGGACGCATATTCCGATAAAACACCCACACATTAATAACAATTATAGTCAATAATAAAGCGATATAAAGAAAAATAATCCAACCTGCCATAGCATCTTTCAAATCTTCTTTTTCTATAGAAGGAGTCGCTACCGTCAATTCAAAAAACTTTTCGCCATCATCCTTAAAAATGGTCGTAAGGATTCGTGCAGGTTCAGTTTCATCTTTTTCAGGAATATAAACCATAGAATCTTTATAAATGATATCATCACAAGATCCTGCATATTCCTTCGTCACTTCACGCAGGAAATACTGATTGTTGGAAGCTGTATTTTTAGAAGGAAGCTCCTCTCCCGCCAATGCACGTATGATGATAATTTCCGAATAATCCTCCAATGAGTCATCCACTTCATCATTCACCTCATCCATTACAGCAAAATAGAAAAGGATGGCCCAGCCGGTCAATAAAACCGACAACACCAACGATATACGGATAATGATATAATAAATCAGTTTCATTTATTCCACTACCATTTTATATCCAAAACCATAAACAGCCTTCAGTTCAGGAGTAGCTCCAGCCTCTTTCAATCTCTTTCGTAAATTCTTGATTTGGGCATAGATAAAATCAAAATTATCGACTTGATCTATATGGTCGCCCCATACGGATTCGGCAAGTGTGCTTTTATTAACCAATCTGCCGGGACGGTTCATAAAATAAACCAGAATATCATATTCCTTACGGTTCAGTTCAAGCTTCTTTCCAGCTACGGTCACCCCATATTTATCGGGAAAAATTTCTATATTTCCATATTTGATACTATTTTCCCCACCTTGCTGATGACGGCGTATCACGCTTTTGATACGTGCATTCAGTTCCACCAAATGAAAAGGTTTAGGCAGATAATCATCGGCTCCGAGCTCCAATCCTAGCACTTTGTCTTCTATAGAGTCTTTGGCTGAAAGAATGATCACATTTTCCCGTTTATGCATTTCTTTCAACTTTTCCAACAAATCCAGGCCACTGCCATCCGGCAACATAATATCCAGCAAAATGCAGTCATAATCATAATCCTCTATCTTTTGTAATGCGGTACGGTAATCGGCAGCAATTTCCACCACATAACGCTCCTTTTCCAATGAGCGCTGAGTCACTTCACGCAAATTAGCATCGTCTTCTACTAATAGTATTTTCATAAGTCCAACTTTTGGTTCTTAAAGACAAAGAAACAAGATAATTCTGAAAAAACACTGAAATAAGAAAAAAAACGAAGAAGCCATACAATTTTTTCCATCAACCAACTAATAAACAACAAATATCAAACTAAAAACCGTTATCAACTATACAATCAGCCCCCTGCATCTACCACAACAAGATGCAAGGGGCCACACACAACTCTCTCTAATCAAACCCTAATTATTTGATTTCCATTTGAGAAAAATCCATTTGACTCAAGCCTACTGGTGACGGTGTTTCTTTTAAATCAAAAGAGACTTCCTTTTCACCATTTTTAGCCGAGTTTATTTTTACCTTTATACCCTTTGTTTCCGATGTTATTTTCAAAGATTTCAAATTAAAAGATACCGCACCGTTTCTCCAATAACCAGTAGTATCAGCATACGTATTGTAACGATACTCTAAATGAATATAGCCATCCTGGACGGGCGTAATTGTAGTGTTCTTTACCAAACTAACCAAATGTTTCATTTTAGAAGGCATGTTCTGATTAAAGATAATATTTAAATAACCACCACTAATCCACATATTACCTTCAAATATATCTACAGGATCATTTCCAAACTCTTCTTCATTCTCTGCTGTCAGCTCCTCTATAGGTTTAGTTAGAATTTCCTTTATACTCAACACTTTGACTGAGCAATCATATCCTTCCGGATAATTATCATACAAAGGATTGAAATAAAGAATAACCCGTTGTCCATCTATCGGGGAATACCAAAAATAATCAGTCGTTGCAGGCCAGATTTGTCCCCATCTGTCACCTGTAAAGTCATAAACATGGGCACCTTTCACATTTACAGTAGCCCAATCCACTGCCACATCACCAAGAGAGTAACCATCATCATCATCACATGATTGGAAAGTGACTCCCATAACTGCCAGGAATGCTAATAATAAAAGGTTCAACTTTTTCATAACTATAATGTATTAATCTATTTTCTACTTTTAAAAGTAAGAAAGAGATCGAATACTGCATATCATCCATTAATATTAACTTATTTTCAGTAAAAGTCTTGTAGAAAAACCAGATTCATCAAGGAAATAATAGAAACTTCCCGATTCGTCACGAACCGGGAAGCTTAAAACTGAGTTATATACAGATTTTCCCATTCAGGGGGAACATGGCTTTTCAGCCTTGTTTTGTTAAGGCAAATGGTTATATATTTTAAAGTTTAGTTTTTAGTGTATTACATTAATTTACATAACAAAAAATATGCCATGGGGCACATCGGCATCCAATACTCTAAAAATCAACAAAATAACCATTATTTCATTTTTCACATTATGTAGAAATACCACAATTTCATTCCACAATTTTGTAGAATTAATCCCCGTTTTTAAAATATATCTTTATCTTTGTAGAATTGATTACTCACTAAACAATATAATTACTATGAAAAAAAGACATTACGGAATGCTTTCATTGGCACTTACTTCATGCTTGGCTGTTCATGCGGAAAACAAAAATCAAAATACAGACAAGCCCAATGTTATCTTCATCTATGCTGATGATTTAGGATATGGTGACTTGGAGTGTTATGGAGCAAAAAACGTACAAACTCCAAATGTCAACCGTCTGGCATCCGAAGGGATACGATTTATCAACGCACACGCTACCGCCGCTACCAGTACCCCATCCAGATATTCCATGCTGACCGGAGAATATGCATGGCGTAAACCCGGAACAGATGTAGCTGCCGGCAATGCAGGAATGATTATACGTCCCGAGCAATATACTATGGCAGATATGTTTAAAAGCTCCGGCTATGCCACAGGAGCATTTGGCAAATGGCATTTAGGATTAGGTGATAAAACTGCACAACAAGACTGGAATGCTCCTCTCTCTGCTTCTCTAGGTGATTTGGGGTTTGACTATTCCTATATCATGGCAGCCACAGCCGACCGGGTTCCCTGTGTATTTATCGAGAATGGCCAAGTAGCCAATTATGATCCTTCAGCTCCGATAGAAGTAAGCTATATAAAAAATTTCCCCGGTGAACCTACCGGAAAAGACAACCCTGAACTTTTATATAATCTGAAACCGAGTCACGGTCATGATATGTCTATCGTGAACGGTATCAGCCGAATCGGTTATATGAAAGGAGGTGGCAAAGCATTATGGAAAGATGAAAATATAGCCGATTCCATTACCGCACATGCAGTTGATTTTATCAAACAACATAAAGACGAGCCTTTCTTTATGTATTTCGCCACTAATGATGTGCACGTTCCCCGTTTTCCACACAATCGTTTCCGTGGTAAAAACAAGATGGGACTGCGCGGTGATGCTATCGCACAATTTGACTGGAGTGTAGGTCAGTTACTCGAAGCCCTCGATAAAATGGGATTAACCCAGAACACATTAATTATTCTTTCCAGCGACAATGGACCGGTAGTAGACGACGGATATGATGACAAGGCAGAAGAGTTACTGAACGGGCACGAACCTGCCGGCAACCTGAGAGGTGGAAAATACAGTGCATTTGAAGGGGGGACTCGTGTTCCTGTAATTGTACACTGGCCTAAAGCCATCAACAAGCCGGAAGTCAGCGATGTGCTTATTTCGCAAATAGACTGGCTGGCATCACTAGCTTCTCTGGTAGATGCCCGTATTCCGAAAGGAAGTGCTCCCGACAGCTACAACCGATTAGCAAATCTATTAGGACAAGACAAAACAGACCGCCCATGGGTTATTGAACAGGCATCCAATCACACCCTATCCGTGCGTACTAAAGATTGGAAATTTATTGAAGGCAGCGATGGTCCTAAAATGATTCCATGGGGTCCGAAAATTGAAACTGGTTATTTAGGTATTCCCCAGTTATATGATATGAAACAAGCAGGTGAAAAGGTGAATTTAGCGACTGAACATCCCGAAAAAGTATTCGAATTACAACAAATATTGAGAAAAGTACGAGATAAAAGTATTCAGATGAAGTAACATGCTGAATACACACCAACCCAATATTTCCAAAAGGGTGAATCAAGACAAAAGAATCACATAAAGGGTCTTGAATTCACCCTCTTTTTTAATCAAGAAAATTTCAATATGGTCCTCATTTCAAAAGAACCAATCCTTATAGACAAAGATCCTTTTCTTTAAAGTCAAAGTATTTATAACAAAACACCTTGAACACTTTCACAAGAATGGGTTACACACAAAAACTCTCAAAGATACAAGATACGTTTTTCCACTTTACCCATAAAAAAGAAATCTCAATTTATTTCTTTATTTTCCCTTCATTCACCAGTTCAGACAGCGCCCTGGCCAATGACGGACGAGTAACTCCCAGCTTCTGCGCCACCTCCTGCTGATTATGAATAACAGAATGTGTTTCTAGATATTTCAACAAACGAGTCTTTAAATTCAACAAAGCAAACTCATTCAATTTCCTGCTTAAAAAGACACTCCTGTCCGAAATATCCTTCAAAAAATTCTGCATCATCAATGGATGCAAACGCATAAATTCTAAAAATCTTTCTTTACCTATTACAAAAACCTCACAAGGTCCTATTGCCTCTACATTAACGGGAAAACGATTTTCAGTGGCAAAAATAAAAGCCGAAGCCAGCAAGTTAGGAGCTCCAATTTCTTCTACCGTCAGTTCTTTCCCTTCATCATTTATCATTCCCGCCCGTACACTTCCCGATGCAAGAATGTACAGCCCTTTACATAAGTCACCTTGCCGGGCAATGATATCACCTGGTTCAAAGTGCTTCAAACTATTCGGAAGTCCGAATAGGAAAGCAACCAATTCTTCCTCTTTCATTCCCCGGAAAGGAGCCATCTGCAATAATCCTGTCAGTTCCATCCTACTTTCTTTTAACTGTTATTTGTATCCGCTGTAACATATGGTACAACTTAAAAGACGAAAACCGTCTACTTTTGCACAAAAGTAATAGAAATCATTAAAATGAAAAAAGATATGGAGAATAACATGTTTTGTTTCCAATGTCAGGAAACGGCCAAAGGTTTCGGTTGCACCTTAAAAGGTGTTTGTGGAAAAAATGCAACTACAGCACGTACCATGGATTTATTGCTCTTTGTAGTACGAGGAATTTCTGTTGTGGCGGATCAATTGCGCCAGCATTCCCTCCCCGTTGAAAAAGAAGTGGACAATTTCATTGTAGACGCCTTATTCTGTACCATTACCAATGCCAATTTCGATGACGAAAGCATTACGAAACGCATTGACAAAGGATTAGCAATACGTGATGACCTTAAGCATCAAGCCTCTGCCAAGGACATTCCTCTGCCGGAAGCCGATGAATTAAATTGGAAAGGCAGCCACGATGAATATGATGCAAAAGCCGCAACAGTCGGCGTATTACGTGAACAAAACGAGGATCTACGCTCTTTAAAAGAACTGATTATGTATGGTCTGAAAGGAATGGCTGCTTATCTGGAACATGCCATGAGGTTAGGACATAATGACGAAAGTATTCATCGTTTCATGCAGAACACCATCGCACAAATTACAACAAAATCTTTATCGGCTGATGAACTGACTGTATTAGCACTGAAAACAGGTGAAATAGGCGTTCGAACAATGGCTCTGCTCGACAAGGCAAATACTTCCAGGTATGGCAATCCGGAAATTACCCATGTAAATATAGGAACAGGTACTCGCCCCGGTATTCTGATAAGCGGACATGACCTGCATGATCTGGAAGAATTGTTGGAACAAACCAAAGACAGTGGCGTGGACGTATATACTCACGGTGAAATGCTTCCTGCACATTACTATCCGGCATTTAAAAAATATACACATTTTGCAGGAAACTATGGAAATGCCTGGTGGAAACAACGGGAGGAGTTTACCTCGTTCAATGGTCCTATCCTGTTCACAACCAACTGCATCGTTCCCCCTCTGCCCAATGCCACTTATAAAGAACGCATGTTTACCACTAATTCTACCGGATATCCCGGCTGCAAGCATATTACAGCAGACGAGAAAGGACATAAGGACTATACTGAAATTATAGAAACAGCCAAACAATGTGCCGCACCGACAGAAATAGAACATGGAGAAATCGTTGGTGGTTTTGCCCATAATCAGGTATTACAACTAGCAGACAAGGTCGTAGAAGCGGTAAAGAGCGGAGCTATCCGTAAGTTCATCGTCATGGCAGGTTGTGACGGACGTATGCGCAGTCGTGATTACTACACCACTTTTGCCGAGATGCTCCCCAAAGACACAGTCATTTTGACTGCGGGATGTGCTAAATATCGTTATAACAAACTAGGGTTAGGTGACATTAATGGCATTCCGCGTGTTTTAGATGCAGGACAATGTAACGATAGCTATTCATTGGCAGTCATCGCCCTCAAACTGAAGGAAGTATTCGGGCTACATGACATCAATGAACTGCCCATTATTTACAATATCGCCTGGTATGAACAGAAAGCGGTAATCGTATTGCTGGCATTACTCAGTTTGGGAATAAAAGAGATTCATCTCGGTCCCACCTTACCCGCATTCCTCTCGCCCAACGTGACGAAAGTACTGGTCGAAAACTTTGGAGTAAGCGGTATCGGTACAGTAGAAAGTGATATGAGAAAATGGGGATTAACGAACGAATAAACGGAATAATTATGAAACAGAAAAATTACCATTCATGTACAGTCGGACAAATTGTAGCCGGCAACTTTGATACAACCAAAGTATTCTCCCGTTACCATATTGATTTTTGCTGCCATGGCAATACTCCGTTTGCAGAAGCCTGCCGGAACCGTGGTATTGATCCCGAAGCAGTAGCACATGAATTAAATGAATTACAAGAGAATACGGTTAGTAATGCTCCTGACTTTGCCGGATGGCCCATCGATTTATTAATAGACTATGTATTGAAAATACACCATCGGGGAATCCGTGCCAAAGGTCCGCAAATAGAAGCATTATTAACCAAAGTAACCGAAGCGCATTCAAAGAATCATCCAGAGTTACTGCAAGTCCAGGCACTGTTCCGCGACTCGCTTCTTGATTTGGAAAATCATTTATCAAAAGAAGAGAATGTATTATTTCCTTATGTTTATGAAATGTTCCAAGCCAAAGAGGAAGGCTTGAAAGTAGCTAAATTCCATTGCGGCACCATTCTGTATCCCATCGAAGTGATGGAAGATGAACATAATCACGAAGGAGAACGTTTTGAAAAAATCTCTTCATTAACCAACGGATTCACCGCCCCTGAAGATGCTTGTGCCAGCTTCCGCTTGGTTTTACAACAATTGAAACAATTTGAAGAGGCATTACATGAACATATCCACCTGGAAAACAATATCATTTTTCCCAGAGCATTAGAATTGGAAAAGAAGGAAGCCATCTGATAACTACACCATGACACTTCCATTTACAAAAGTGCCCAAAGTGAAATAATGCACAAATCACTTTGGGCATCTTCATGTATTATAACCCACGCTCCACTATATAATCTTGTCCCTGTTCTGTCATCAAGTCATATTCATACACCTTATACAAAGCAGGATATTGCGGGTTTATCTCCTTGGTAACCAAAGGCTCTTTGATCTCTGCCTGCATATAATATTCATTCGGATTCTTACCTTTTGCCTCTTTTAATCCAACCCCACGCAAAGGAACATACGAACGTAAACGCAAATTACCTCCCAAACGGGAATGAATCTTCGCTTTATCCAGCTGCACGCCATTCCAGTTCATATCCACCACAAATCCTCCACGGGCAACCAGTCCTTGCACACTTCCTGTGGCCCAGGCATCCGGAAGAGCCGGAAGCAAATGTACAGCTCCGTCATGGCTCTGCAACAACATTTCAGCCACACCGGCAGTGTAGCCAAAATTACCGTCAATCTGAAAAGGCGGATGAGCATCAAACAGATTAGGATAAGTCCGTCCTTGCGGATAAGCCTCTTTCACTTCATCCCCAGGCAGCAGCTTCAACATATTATTAATAATCCGGAACGCATGATTACCGTCCAGCAAACGGGCCCACAGATTAACTTTCCAGCCAATGGACCAACCGGTAGCTTCGTCGCCACGCTGTAACAACGTATTTTTAGCTGCCTGGAAAAGCAAAGGATGGGTGTAAGGAGATATCTGATTACTAGGGAACAATCCATATACATGAGAAATATGGCGATGCTTGTCATTCGGATTATCCAAGTCTTCCAGCCATTCCTGTAACTGATTGTATTTCCCGATCTGCATCGGGGCCAGACGATTTAACATAGACTGCAAAGAATCTTGATAAGAAGCGGACATTTTTAGAATTCTTGACGCATGCAATGCATTGCTAAGCACATCGAAAATTATCTGATTATCCATCGTACAACCTGCCACAATCGTTGAAGCTTTTTTAGTATCCTCTCCCGAAGGTCCATGTTCCGGAGACATGGACGGAGCAGTCACCATCCAACCGTATTCAGGATGTTCAGTCAAATAATCAAGATAAAAATCAGCAGCTCCTTTCAATGCCGGATAGGCTTCGGAAAGAAACAGCTTGTCCCCACTATATAAATAATGCTGCCACAAGTGGGTAGTCAACCAAGCACCTCCCATGGGCCATGTACCATAAAACGCCTTATCCACCGGACCGGTGGCACGCCATATATCTGTATTGTGATGAGCCACCCATCCGTTGCATCCATACATAGTCCGTGCCGTTTCCCTGCCGGTAACTGACAATTCTTTCACCATTTCGAACAAGGGCTGGTGCGTTTCACTCAGATTGGTCACTTCAGCCGGCCAGTAATTCATTTCCGTATTAATATTGATGGTATATTTTCCATCCCATGGAGCAGCCAGTTTATTATTCCATATACCTTGCAAATTGGCAGGCTGACCTCCCGGCTGGGAGGAGGAAATAAGCAAATAACGTCCATACTGAAAAAGCAACACCGCCAAAGAAACATCCTTACCTTCATTGAACAGTTCGATGCGTTTGACAGTTTCCAACTTAGCCCGCTCACTGGTTCCCAAATCCAATCTTACACGGTCAAACTGCTCTTTATAAAGAGCTATATGCTCCTGTAAAACCTGACTATAAGGGCGTCCCAATGCCAGAGACAGATATCCGGACGCTTTTTTACTCTCATTGCCACTTATATCGTGATAATTAATAAAATTCGTACCCGATGAAACATACAGAGTAACACTGTCCGCTCCTTCCACTGTAATGTTTTGGTCATCAATTTTCACCTTACCTCCATCCACATCAGCCTGTGTCTGTGTTTCCATACGAATCAATCCTTTCACTCCCTCATGATCCCTACCCTTTCCGGTCAGAACCAATTTCTTTCCTTTCCTGCTGACTTTATGCTCCAATGGCGACACATATCCGACCTTAAAATTCAGTTTTCCCGGCCGGTCTGCTGTCAAACGAACCACTACCACCTTATCAGGAAATGATGCAAAAACTTCACGTTGAAAAGTCACGCCATCCACTTTGTAACGGGTAGTAGCCACCGCACGTTCCAAATCCAGATCACGATAATAATCGGTAACCTTTTCATGTCCGGGGGTTTCTATAATCAAACTGCCGATTGTCTGATAGGGCATACCATGCTTCCCGGCATAAAAGTTTTCTTGAATCAAGTTCTGAGCCTCCATGTTTTTTCCGGCGAAAATCAGTTCACGCACTTGAGGCAGACTTTCCAATGCTTCCGGCTTGTCATTCCGGTAGGGACTGCCTCCCCACATGGTTTCATCGTTTAGTTGAAGTTCTTCACGGGCCGTTCCGCCATATACCATCGCTCCCATCCGGGAATTGCCGACCGGAAGCGCTTCCACCCACGTCCCGGCAGGTTGCTTATACCACAATTTCAGATCACCTGCCTGAATAGATAACGAAAAAGACAATAAAATGCCTGCTAATAATGAATAAGTTTTCATGGTTAATAGATATTGTATAATGTACAAATATAATTCTATTAACCATACAAACGAAAAGACAGAAGCATTTTATTGTCTAAAAAACAATTATGATAAAGAAAAGACCAAATATTACACCTCCTCCCTATCTGATAACCGGAATCACATAATCGTATTTTCTCAATATTTCCGTTACAGGAGACAGTGGAAGCAAGTCAGGGCGGGGAGATATAAAAGACTTGCTGCCGATAGCCGAGCAATGCCGGGAAGTGGGATTCACGGAAGAACTGACAAGACTGCTTGCCTACTTCCAGCCCGTAGGGTTCAGGGGAAAACTGCATTCACGGGAACACCGGGAGAAGTTCGGAACGGCATATTCAACGGCAACAGTAAAGAGGAATCCGCAGAAGAAAGGAAAGTTCCGGTTGTGCATTGACGGAATGCCTATACTTGAATGGTTCAAGATGAAATTTAAAGAGCTTAAGGAAAAGCTGGGTGTAGGCCACACTCCAAAAGAGAAAAACAGGCCCCAAAGAGAGTTGAGAATATAATTCTTTGGTAGAAAATAAAAGTGTAATTCTAATTGTTAATGAATTGCACTTTGAGTATTTTTGTAAATACTTTGTTTCACTGATAAATAAACCAAGATGAAAACTATATTTTCATGTTTCTTCTGTCTTTTCTGTCTTTTCACTATCGGGTGTACGCATCAGTCCAGTCAAGAAAACTGTGTAGAAATCGGCAGTGCGGATGCAATCTGTGTAAGCACCGATACTTTAGGGAAAACAGTACGCATGAATATGCTACATGGGCATTATACCACTGAAAGTGAAGAAGTGTTCGCTATTGTCCTCAATCCTCAGAAACTTCCACTAAGTTATGGCAGAAGATGGATTTTAGAAAGATGGGAAAATAATCAATGGGTAAGGCTTTGGACGAAAAAGCCCACAGTTTTTTTTGATGACGAAATTATACCGATTACCCCACCTATATATTATTGTTTCAGTTTTCCTATTAAATACTATAAAACAACTCCCGGCAAATATCGTATTTCCACATCAATGTGGAATGATTTGGAAAAAATCAATCTCAATGCTGAATTTGAAATAGAATAAACATCCCTTTCACTAAACAATTCAATGTTATGAAAACAAAAATATGGGTAGGAGTTCTATTTTACTCTTTTATGGGATGTGCGAATAAGGCACCAAAATCAAATCTTACAAGCAAATCAATTCCTAAAGAGCCGGAAGGGTATGGTGTCCGGTATATTCCCGTGCAAGAAGAACCGGTAGAAGAGAATACGGTTTATGAGGTAGTAGAGGAAATGCCAGAATTTCCCGGTGGTATAGATAAATTGTTACAATTCATCAACGATAATATGAAATATCCAACCAAAGCACAAACGGAAGGAATGCAAGGAAAGGTTATTGTTCAATTCATCATAGACGAAGACGGTTACATAATAGAACCTAACATAGTAAGGAGTGTTGAGTCTTCTTTAGATAATGAGGCACTACGTCTGATAAAAATGCTTCCTCAATGGAAACCCGGCACACTAAAAGGAAAAGCTGTAAAGGTGAAATATACAGTCCCAGTAGCTTTTAAACTCAAATAATAGCAACTATGAAACATTTATTACTCATATTCCCGTAATATTCGAAAATCACCATTCCCCTCGCAACAATGTGCTTGAATAAAACGAAAAGCCCACCTTTACATTAACAGATGTAAAAGTGGGCACTACTTCTTTAAACTATTGATTTTCAATGTTTATTGCGGTGCGTACGGGACTCGAACCCGTGACCCCATGCGTGACAGGCATGTATTCTAACCAACTGAACTAACGCACCAAATTTCATTTTTCTTATACTGCATCTCTCTCGATTGCGGTTGCAAAGGTACGCAAAATTTCGATATCTGCAAGCATTTTACGAATATTTTCTTGAACTTTTTTACATCAACTCTGATAATAAGCCATTTAAGATACAAGAAAAATAAAAATACAAAAAAAAGAGAGCACTTCATGTATTTTTTAAATATAATATGTATATTAGTCGTGTAAATAAAAGGAAACGCAACTATGGATATGCATGTTTTTCAAGTAGAATCAAATAAAGTACTTCCACAACAGGGAAGCATCCTTATATCCTCCCCTTTCATGAACGACTACCACTTTACAAGAGCAGTCGTGCTTCTTATCGAGCATAATGACGAGGGAAGTATGGGTATTATCATGAATAAAGATTTCCGTTACCACATTCTGCTCAATGACCTCATCCCCGAATTGGAGTTCGCACAGCGGGTCCCAGTGTATAAAGGCGGGCCGGTGAGCCGGGAGACAATATTTTTCCTGCATACGCTAAAAGATCTGGAAGGCGCACTGCCTCTGGGAAACGGGCTTTATCTGAATGGTGATTTCAATGCCGTGCAACAATATATACTGGACGGGAAGCCCATTGAAGGAGTGATCCGTTTCTTTGCCGGTTATGCGGGATGGGATCATGGACAACTTGCCAAAGAAATAAAAGAGAACTCATGGCTCATAGGAAAAGCCGGGAAAGAAACGTTGCTCAACCAGCACTTCCGCGACTTATGGCATACCAGTTTGAACGAAATGGGAGGCAAATACGCCATTTGGGCCCGCTATCCCCAATACCCCTCCCTCAACTGAGATTCAGCTTCTGGACAACCAGCACATCCGTATAGCCACCGCCAAACGTATGCGCCCACTCTTTCAATACCGCACTCTCTTTGTACCCGCACGCCGCAAAGAGTCTGCGGGAAGGAAGGTTTTCCACAGCGATATAGGCAAACAACTGATGAATTCCCAGATAACGGAAACAGTGTTCTTCCAGCAAAGCCAAGGCGTTACGCCCTATCCCCTGCCTGCGACAGGATTTATCCACCATAATCCCCACCTCGGCCCGGTTGTGCAAAGGATCAAAAGAACATAGATCCACAATCCCCACCACCTGCCGGTTCCCGTTTTCTATCATCAGGCGCAACTGGCGGTCGGCAAACAAATCATTCTGGGTCTGCTCTATGTACTGCTTCAACTGAAAACGCGAATACGGGCCTGTGGTATTGCTCATCTCCCACACATCCGTAGCGTTCTCAAAGCGGAACATGACTTCCAAGTCTTCCGGCTCCGGTGCACGGAGCCTTATCCCGTTCCCTTGAAAATGCCGGTCACTCATCATAAAGCAGGCTCCTCATTCTCCTCTTTTACCAAATCCAGCTCATCCAGCATCCGCTTGCGGGTAGGGACACAGAACAGGGAAGCGATCAGCGCCATCATGGCACACAATACGCCCGTGTTGTTCAGAGTCAGATAATAAAATGACAAGTTCACCAATACGGGAACCACCAGCATCCCCGTCCTTATCTCACTCCAGCGGCGATAACTTTTCAAGGCTTCCGGCAATGAACGCTGCTTCACATTCTTCACCAAGGAAAGGCTGAACAGCCGGAGCGATAAAGGAATCAGCCCCACCGCCAATAAAATCCCTACCGTCTGCAAGACATAATCCATACGGACATCGCCCGCGTAAGCCCCCTCGGTCATCACCCCTGTTTCATAAAGAGCCACCAGGAGCAAAGGCAACACCCATACCGCCACATATTCTATCTGCAAGTATCGCAGCAATTGTCTTATCTTCTTTTCCATCTCTTTCTGTTTTTCCCAGTTTATGCCGTTCCCGTAAACAAAGTACGATTTATGATGGAACGTCCCAACGTCACTTCATCCGTATATTCCAGCTCATCCCCGATAGAGATACCACGCGCTATCACACTCAGCTTCACGTCCATGCCGTCCAGCTTGCGCGAGATATAGAAATTCGTCGTGTCCCCCTCCATCGTCGAGCTCAAGGCAAGGATCACTTCCTTCACCTCACCGCCTTTCACCCGTTCCACCAGACTTTCTATCTGCAGATCGGAAGGGCCTATGCCATCCATGGGCGAGATGACTCCCCCCAGGACATGGTACAGCCCCCTGTACTGCTGCGTGGCTTCCACCGCCATCACATCACGGATACTCTCCACCACACAGATCGTGGAAGCGTCCCGTGCCGGATTGGAACAGATACGGCAAGTTTCCGTGTCCGATATATTATGGCACACTTTACAATATTTCACTTCATGTTTCAAGGTAATCATCGCATTACCAAACGCCTCTACCACAGCCGTATCCTGTCTGAGCAGATGCAATACCAGCCGCATGGCGGTCTTGCGTCCCACACCCGGCAACTTGGCAAACTCTCCTACCGCTTTTTCCAGCAGCATGGACGGATATTGTTGGTTCATCAGTTATTTTGTATTATAATGGATGCAAACTTACGCAATTTCAACGATTTTGAGTACATTTGCACTCAAAAAAATAACATGAACGGAATTTATATTCTGCTGACCATACTGCTCTATTTCGGAATACTGCTGCTTGTAGCCCGCCTTACCGGCCGTCATTCCGATAATGACGCGTTCTTCCGCGGCAACCGCCGTTCTCCCTGGTATATTGTTTCTTTCGGAATGATCGGAGCCTCCCTTTCGGGAGTTACCTTCGTTTCCGTTCCGGGTATGGTACGCGGCATCGACATGACCTATATGCAGACCTGTTTCGGCTTCTTCATAGGCTATCTCATCATCGCCCACGTTCTGCTGCCGCTTTATTACAGGTTGAACCTGACCTCCATCTACACGTATCTGGGAGACCGGATCGGAAGGCACGCTTATAAGACGGGAGCCTCCTTTTTCCTTCTGTCCAAGATCATCGGAGCCGCAGCACGCCTTTATCTGGTATGCCTTATCCTCCAGCATTATGTATTCGACGCCTTTCATATTCCTTTCGCCGCCACGGTGATAGGGATTGTCTTACTGATCTGGCTGTACACCCGCCGCAGCGGCATACGCACGATTGTGTGGACGGACAGCTTGCAGACACTCTGCCTGCTGCTGGCGCTGGGATTAATACTTTATGAGGTTTCCGGCCAACTGAATCTGGATTTTCCGGGACTGGTACATGCCATCCGGGAAAATGAGCACAGCCGTATCTTTGTTTTTGACGACTGGCACAGCAAACAGAATTTCTTCAAGCAATTTTTCAGCGGCATCTTCATCACGATTGTCATGACAGGGCTGGATCAGGATATGATGCAGAAGAACCTGTCGTGCAAGAACCTGCGTGAAGCCCAAAAGAACATGTATTGCTACGGCATCTCATTCGTTCCGGTCAATTTTCTGTTCCTGTCACTCGGAATCCTGCTGTTATTGTTCGCCTCGCAACTGAACATCCCCCTGCCGGCAGCCGGGGATGAGATACTGCCCTTGTTTGCGGCGGAAGGCCATCTGGGATTCGCCGTACTGATATTCTTTACCATCGGCATCATTGCAGCCGCCTTTTCCAGCGCCGATTCGGCATTGACCGCCCTCACCACCAGCTTCTGTATAGACATAGCGGGCATAAGCCATTTGTCCGGCAAGGAAGCGGAAAGACGGAGGAAGCTCGTGCACTTCTGCATATCAGTCCTCTTTATCGGATTCATCCTGCTGTTCAAGGCAGTAAACAACAAGAGTGTCATCGACGCTATCTATACCATCGCCTCGTACACTTACGGCCCGTTGTTGGGGCTGTTTGCATTCGGGCTGTTCACCCCAATGCGGCCGCGCGACCGTTTTGTTCCTTACATAGCCATCGCCTCGCCGCTATTATGCTATGCCATAGACCGGCTGGTGTTCACCTCCACCGGCTATCAGTTTGGCTATGAAATGTTAATGTTTAACGGCTTCCTGACTTTTATGGGGCTGACTTGTTTAAGTATAAAAACAAAGAATTATGGAAATACTCAGTGCAGAATTTGTAGTAAGTAACACAAAAGTAGAGAAATGCCCGCAGGACAACCTGCCCGAATATGCATTTATCGGCCGTTCAAATGTAGGTAAATCGAGTCTGATAAACATGTTGGCCAAACGTCCCAAACTGGCTATGACTTCCTCCACTCCGGGGAAGACTTTGCTGATCAATCACTTTCTGATCAATAAAGAATGGTATCTGGTGGATTTACCGGGATACGGATATGCCTCCCGGGGCAAGAAACAGGTAGAAAAGATACAGCAGATTATCGAGGATTATATCCTGGAACGCGAGCAAATGACCAATCTGTTTGTATTGATAGACTGCCGTCTGGAGCCTCAGAAAATAGACTTGGAATTTATGGAATGGCTGGGAGAAAATGGAGTACCCTTCTCTATCATCTTCACCAAAGCCGACAAGCTGACCAATGGCAAGGTTAAGGATAATGTAAACAAATATCTGAAAAAACTGACAGAACAGTGGGAAGAACTCCCTCCTCATTTCGTATCCTCCTCTGAAAAGAAAACAGGCAGACAGGAGATTCTGGATTATATTGACAGCATTAACCGGTCGCTTAAGGCATAGCGTCGAATTACCTAGTGGTGACTACTTAGAACGCAAATGACGCAAATGACACAAATTTATCCCCGTTCCTATTTGTGTCATTTGCGCCATTTGCATTCCGTTCCGGCAAACGCTCAGAGTTTTATGGTCTTCACCTTACCCGGAATCACCGTCAGATGCACCGTACCGTTGCATTCTATATCCACCTTCTGGTATCTGGCCTCCACCACCACTTTTCCGTCCAGAGCCATTATTCCCCATTGGCAGGCGTTTTCCTCGTAAGCGCAATAATAGCCCACAGGAGGCAGAATCTTCCTGTATTTGGGAGGCACAATGATACGTTCCCCCAGTTTCAAGCCCCATTTCATCCCCATCCGAAAAGGCAATGCATCCCTGATCTCTTCCAACCTTTTCAGCCTTTTCTGTTCCTCTTCCTGCAATTGTTTCCGTTGAGCTATCCCGGCACGCCGCCCGGCTTCTTCCTTCAGACGTTCCATCACCGTATGGAAATCTTCCTCGCCCGGCCGGGGAGTGTTACAGGCTATATACCGCTTTTCCTTCCCTTTCTCCACATGATAATAATTCCCGTTCCCGTCCATCACCACGATGCTCCGGTCCGCCAGACGGCCACAGCACCAATACACTTCCTCCTCATCCCCTGCCAGCACACAGGCGAAAACATCAAACAAGGTAGTCCAGACAGGATCCACCAGTTGGCAGTCCTTCGGAACACGGTAATCCGGTATCTTCAGATAAAAGTCATAAAAGTAGATGCCGTTCTGATCCACCCCTCGCATGGAGACATACGGTTTTCCGGTACGGCTGAAAAAGAACGTTCCCACCTTCAGCAGCTCCACACCGCCGTATGGCAATTCCATACAGCCGAATGACAACACCACGGGTTTCTCCCGATAGGTTCTGTTTACCTTCAGGTCGATGTAAGATTCATTGCCCGCACAGTCTGTCACGGCAAGCAGATCCCCCTTCATGAACTTCATTTTCCGGCAGCGGTCCAGCTGTATTCCGGGCTGTCCGGTTTCATTCACCACACCTGCCCGGTTATTCCCGAATCTCACTGCCGCCCGGTCTCCACAGATATCAAACACTTCCGGATACCGGGGCCTTACCGTCATCCTCTCCCCGCGCCTCAATCCCCAAAGCCCGCTTTGTCTGTCATAATAACTTTTCAAAACGGGCTGTCCGCCTTTTTCCGTTGCGGAATCTTCCCGGCTTGTAAGGAAGTCCATCAGCCGGTCGTGCGTTATCACCACCTCCAGTTCATCCTCCCGCTGTCTTTCATCCTCCCGTTGTCTTTCCTCCTCCGGCAGCAGACCGGATACAGACAGCCTGCCTGTTTCCGCCCGTGCCCGGGACAGCGCGTTGCCAATCATCCGCCCCTCGAACATCGCCGCCCAGTCATGGTTCCGGGCGGGCAGACCGAAGATGCGGTACAGACCCACATTGTCTATCAGCATACAGGACGCCTTGTCTGCCGACCTCCTCAGCCCACGCCCCACCTGTTGCAGGTATTTCGCCAGGGAAAGCGTGGGACGTGCCAGCTGCACGAACTCCACATCGGGACAGTCGAAGCCTTCGGAAAAGATATCCACATTGACCAGCACTTTCACCTTCCCCCGTCTGAAATCCTCCACCAGTTCCCGGCGTTCCGAAGCCGGAGTCCTGCTGTCGATAGCCACAGCCTCCAGTCCGTGTGCGCTATAACAAGCCGCTATCCGGCGGGCATGGGCGATGCTGACAGCATATACGATTCCTTTCTTTCCGCGGGCATATCGTTCCACGCTCTCATACAGCCGGCCGATACTTGTCTCCCGGTTCAGCACCTCGTTCATCTCCTTTACCTGGTAGTCCCCGTCCGCACCCCGTTTCTTCAGCGAGTCTATCAACCGCTGTTCCCTGCTGTTCGCACGGATGGACACATAGTCAAAGGATGACAACCAACCCTTTCCGATGAATTCCGCGACAGTCCACGAAGTGATCAGGCTGTCGAACAAGTCCGTGAATCCCTTGCCGTTCAGCCGGCAGGGAGTGGCGGTCATACCCAGTTTCCTTGCCTCCGGATAGTTCTCCCAAAGTATCCGGTAGGTTTCCGCCAGGGCGTGATGCGCCTCGTCGATAACGATCAGGTCCGGCTCTTCATCCATGTGCTTCCGGTTTCGTGACAGCCACTGGATGGACATCACCCTCACCCTTCCGTCCTCTTTGCTCATCCCGTGCCGGGACACGGTTTCCTCTATCTGCTCCACCAGCTCCCGGCGGTGCGCCACGATCCATACCCGGCTGCCGGAACCACGCAGGAATTCCCTTACTATGGCGGCCAGCAGATGCGTCTTGCCCGTACCGGTGGGCATCTGTACCATCACACTTCGGTGAAGCTCCCACTCCTTGAAAAGGCGGAGCTTCATCTCCTGCTGGTAGTCGCGAAGAGTGTCGTTCATGCAATACATTATGCGGATGCCGGTCGCTACCGGCAACAAAAAAGAGGGAAGGCCACATGCATCATTGCATGCAGCCTATAGTAAATATCTTATTCTTTACGGATTAATTTTTATCGAAAACCCAATTATCAATAAGTCCTATAAAAGCACAGACTTTAGGATACATTTCCTGAGTTGCTGCTAAATCAAAGTTCTTAAAGTCTTCATAATCGGCAGCTGAACGATTATTGAACAAAATAGAATAAAAGCGTCCCCATTCTTTAGGGAATTTACCTGTAAGAATAAAATGCTGGCTGAATTTTTGACGTACACCTTCATGACTCTTGACTCCGTCTATCTCCGACTGCAACAACAATCCACTCACAGCATAAAAACAGGCATAATACATCCTATTCATTGCCGTATTGTAATAACCACGCTCTATATGATCTTTTATTTCATCTAACAATGATTTGGCTGAATTCAGCCTATATAAAACAATATCAAACCGCTGTTCCGGAGTCATAACAATATCCCCTCCTTCATTATATTCTCATAAAACGGAGTGAAACGTTTTCCCCATTCTTTCATCGACTCTATAAACGGATTGATTTGAACACCGGTTTCTAACTCAATGTCATATAAAGGAGCAGTTAAAAGCATCTTGTCCTCCAAAGTAACCACATCCTTATCTATCAACAGCAACAGGTCTATATCACTATCACTACGCGCATCACCCCGCGCCTCACTTCCATAAAGTATCACCTTTATACCAGGAGCAACCTTATGTAAGGCATTTTGTATAGATTTCACGATTTCAGGACGCTTCATACTCCTTATCTTTAGATTGAATTTGTTGTTAACTGCAATCAAGCTTAATACAAAGAACGAAATTTTTCTTCAAACAAACAAATATTCAGCATCTTAATTGATATCCTATCGAAAAGTTCCTGTTCCATTATTTTTCGCTTTTACCGTCCCTGCAATGAAAGAGTTCTTACATCATATACGGCCTATTCTTCTATGACCCAATCCCCCAGGGTGTGTTTCTCCACATCAAAATTGATCCCCACCTTCACCACTTGCAATCCGCTGAGGGAAAAGCGTTCGGGATACTGCTTCAGATTGATCTGGGCCATGGCCGCTTCCGCAGACCTACCCAGCTTCAATTCAATGACATACAGCTTACCGGCAACACGCATCACCACATCCACACGCCCCTTGGGGGTACGCACCTCCACATCGACATACATCCCGAACAGGGAGAAGATGATGTAGAACAATTGCTGGTAATGTCCCTCATAATTCGTGTTATCACAATACGTAACAGTAGAAAGGAATTCCTGAAGAAGACGCAAGGCCCCGTCCATATCTCCCCCGGCTATCGCAAGATACATACGGGCGATGGTCGTATTGCCTTTCAGCGTGTTATGGGCCAGATAGCCAGGCAACAAGCTGCGCATCAGCCCGATCCGTATCTCACCGTTCGGAATGTCCAGCGTATACAGTTCGGCCAGCTTGTTGTAATCCTTTATCGTAAAGTAACCGCTCTGATAGAGCAGAGGAACAATGCCCTCCATTTTCTCCGTAGGCGCATCGAAATCAGCAGCCATAGCCTGCATACTTCCCCCTAACTGGGAGGGAAGGACGTGGAACTTGCGTAGCATCTCTATCAGATAAGTGGGCGTGCCGCTGCCAAACCAGTAATTGTTCAACTCGTCATTGGCAAAGGCATTCAGCAGGCTGAACGGATTATAGATATCGGGCGAAGGCCAGGTAAAATGATAACCGTCATATTTCTCTTTCAACTTCTGCAACGTTTCCTCTTTGCTCATTTCCTGCGAAACGGCAAGCCGTTCTATATAAGCTGTCATCTGTTCCTGCATTTCTTCCTGAGTGATGCCACAAATGGCGGCATAGGGCTTCAGCATACTGATATTCAAGATATTGTTCAGCTCGCTGAAGATGCTGAGTTGGGAGAATTTGGTAATGCCGGTCAGGAACACAAAGCGAAGATAAGGGTCGCACGCCTTCAACGGACTGTAAAAATTGCGCATCACGTTACGGAGAACGGGAAGATCCGTTTCCTCATGCATCACATCCAGCAAAGGCGCGTCATACTCGTCAATAAGGACTACCACCTGTCGGCCGGTCTGTTCGTTGGCACGCATGATGAGTGAAGTCATCCGGTCGTTCAGCTTCACAGCCTCCTCAGGCTTGCCATAAATTTGTTCATATCCGCTAAGCTGGAAGCTCAGCATGCTTTCCAACGTATCCTTGTCCACATGCTTCGCCAGACTCATGTCGAAGTGCAGCACCGGATATTCCGTCCATTCGGTTTCCAGCTTCTCAATGGCCAATCCCCTGAAAAGGTCCTTCTTCCCGGCAAAGTAACTGTGCAACGTAGAAGTCAGCAATGACTTGCCGAACCGGCGGGGACGGCTCAGGAAACAATATTTGGAGGCGCCGTGCGCCATCCGGTAAACATATTCCGTCTTATCTATATAGAGGTAACCCTTGTTGATTATTTCCTCAAAAGTCTGTATGCCTATCGGGCATTTCTTCAATTGCTGCTGTTCCATCATTTTTTCCATTTTAACATTACCGCTACGAAGATAAACAAACTCCGCCACTTCCTGTTGCGTTTACCGCAAAATATGACTTCTTTTCTTCAGAAAAGAATTTTACGATATTGGTAAAGAAAAGCTATCCCATTATTAGGTTATCCGTCTTCAGATCATCCAGCATTCGTTTTATCGCTTGCTGCAATTGTGGTATGTCTTCCAGGCAAATACGATAAATCTCATCAGCATCTACATCGAAATAATGATGTACTATTATATCACGTACCCCCATCACATACCTCCATGGAATCTCCGGATATTGAGCTAATAATTCTTTGTTTGTCACCTTATCCAGATTTTTAATGCTTTCTCCAATCGCAGTCAGTTTCATGCAGATACTATCCAGTTTCATCATACCGCTTTCACTCAATAGAAAATCATCCGGACAGGAGATATCCGAAAAACGAAAACTTATTCTTTCCAGAGATTTCTGTATCAAATCCAATATATGGAAAGCGATCAACGTGTCATACATAAATGCCCTCCCTCTGAATTCTTTCACGTAAAAATGAATCCATTCTATCTCGCAGGCGTACAATATCCACTTTGCAGCCCAATAATTCTTCCAACTCTTGCTTTATACCCGCTAAAGCGAAAAAGCCATGCAGCTGACCTTCCACACACACATCCACATCACTATTTTCAGTCTGCTCGCCACGTGCCACAGACCCGAAAATACCCATACGCACAATGCCATATTTATGAGCATTCTCAGCCATATACTTACGCAATAATGCAATGTATTCAGATGTCGTTTTCATATTTTTCCTCCAAGTAGGTTTTCGCAAATATACAATTTATTTTTCTTCAGACAAAAATTTCTCATTAAAGAATTTACTCAAAGCATCCCCATTATCTCCCTCACTTTTCCCTTCCACTCCCCCAGTTCACGTTCCGCCTCCCGTGACAGCGGCGGGTTGACATACCTGTAAAACTCGATACGCCTCTCATAGTGTTCTTCTATAACCGCCTTCACCTCGAAAAAAAGAAGAAGCGTCATGTTATTTTTTTTCTTCCAGGCTGGTAAAAAAGCCATTAGCCACATGGAGCTTACGCTCCAACTCCCGTCTGTGCAGATTCAACTGGCCCAGACGTTTCACTACCTCGGCAGCCAATTGCCGGGCCTGATCAACAGGATTCAAATGTTCCATCGGATTAAATCGTATTTTTTTATATGAATACTCATTTACATGTCCTCATTCAGGACAAAAACACACGTATCTCGGTTATTATATCGAACTTTGTAACATTGAAAATCAATAACCTGATTCATAAATATCAGGGCTTGCAAATTTAATAAATAAAAACGAATGAACCAATTTAAAATGTCACTGTTTCTGCCACCGATATCACCGGTAAAGGACAGTGCCACCGGACGAACCATCCAGCCGCCCACCTTAACGCCCTACAAGGAAATAACCTTACAGGAAGTGTACAAACTTATCACATCCAGCGAACGCCTGAAAACACTGACCGAGACCGTGCGCCGGGCAGCGGAAAACGGGGATGAAAAAATCTATCGTATGCTCAAGCAGCAGACACTGCCCTACGTTACTCCCTGCGGCGTCTTTTCCTACCGCAAAAGCGACAGCCTGACCGGACCGTCGGGCTTGATTGTAGTGGACATAGACCATCTTGATTCCCGTGGGGAAGCGGAAAAGCTGAAAAGACAATTGTTCGACGACCGCCTCCTGCACCCTGTACTGGCATTCACCAGCCCCAGCGGATACGGAGTAAAAGCGTTCATCCCCTACGACCTGGCACGCATACCCGACACCAGACAGAATACTTCCGAAAACATCCACTGGGCGATGAACTATGTACAAGCGATCTATGATTTCCACAGCAGCCACCCGGACGGGGAAGATAAGAAAACGAACCGCTCCGGCAAAGGCGTGGACCGTTCCGGCAAGGACCTGGTACGGGCCTGTTTCCTCTCGTATGACGAGGAAGCATTGATACGCCGGGAAATTTAAGAAGAATAGAAAAGCATACTCAAAAGAATGCCGGACAAAATTTAAACAGGCACTCAAAAAACAACAAATATCATGAACATGAACAATCCTTTAGAAAACTTGCGGCAGCTGACCGAAGCTGTCCGCATGGCAGGCGCGGATATCGCTCCCACCTACATTGAATATGTACAACTGGCTTTCGCCATCGCAAACGATTGCGGGGAAGCGGGACGCAATGATTTCCTCTCCCTCTGCTCCCTTTCCTCCAAATACGACGAAAAAAATGCACAAGCACTGTTCTCGAACGCGCTTCATGCCGATAAAGAAGATATACATCTGGGAACCGTGTTCCATCTGGCCGGGCAATGCGGAGTGAAGATTTCCGGCAGCACCGGCTCTCACAAGGCAGGGACAATGGGGACAGCAGGGACAGCCCCGGATTTTCCACACACGTGCGCGCGATATAATAAGGTGGGAAATAACATTTCCGATGATACCGACGAGGAGGAACAGCTCACCGAAGGCTCCGATCCTTATTCCCCCCTGCCTACCTTTCCACAGAACTATGTGTGGCCGGAACTGCTGGAGAGAATCATCTCCTTCGGTAAAAATCCCGAACAGCGTGATATATTGCTCCTGGGAGCGTTTACCGTACTGGGTGCCTCCCTCTCCCACATAGTGCGGTGCCAGTACGGCCGGAAGTGGCAGGCCCCCTGTATGCAGACTTTCATCGTGGCTCCGTCCGCCTCGGGAAAAAGCGCGTTGACATGGGTACGGCTCCTCATCGAACCCATACACGACAAGATACGCAGCGAGGTGAAAGAGGCGATGAAAACTTACCGCCGGGAAAAGGCTGCCTACGACTCTCTGGGCAAGGAACGGAAAAATCAGGAAGCTCCCGTATTGCCTCCCAACCGGATGTTCCTCATATCGGGAAACAACACCGGAACAGGCATCCTGCAAAATATCATGGATTCCAACGGAACGGGCATCATCTGCGAAAGTGAGGCGGACACCGTATCCACCGCCATAGGGACCGAATACGGAAACTGGAGCGACACGCTGCGCAAGGCGTTCGACCACGACCGCCTGTCCTACAACCGGCGTACTGACCGCGAATATCAGGAGGTGAGCAGAAGCTATCTCTCCGTGCTGCTCTCGGGTACGCCCGCACAGGTAAAGCCCCTGATCCCCACGGCGGAGAACGGTCTGTTCTCCCGCCAGAACTTTTATTATATGCCACGCGTCACCCAGTGGGCGGACCAGTTCGGCGAGGATGAGGTGGATGTGGACGAGGAATTCCGCCTGATGGGCAACGAATGGAAAAACACGCTGGACGAGCTGACGCTTCGGGGATTGTTTACCCTGAAGCTGACTCATGCCCAGCATAAACAGTTCAACTTCCTGTTCGACAAGCTGTTCCATCGCTCCGGCAAGATCAACGGGGACGAGATGAGCAGTTCCGTCATCCGTCTTGCCGTCAATGCGTGCCGCATGATGTCGATAGTCGCCATCCTGCGAAGCCTGGAAGACCCTTCTCTGGTGAAACCTGACGCGCATATTTCTTCCGATAATCTGAAGGACCGTATCATCCCGCGCTGGAACCTGGCGATTACAGACGATGATTTCCATGCCGTACTTGCCTTGGTGGAGCCGCTTTATCTGCACGCCACCCATGTTCTTTCGTTTCTGTCCTCCTCCGTTATCAAGCGCCGGAGCACGGCGGACAAGGATATGCTCTTTGCCGAGATGGAGGACGAGTTTACCCGCCGGATGCTGCTGGAAAAAGCGCACGACAGGAGGATACCTGAATCCACCGCGCTGACCTGGCTCAAACGGCTCACCAAACAGGGGGCGCTGGTGAGTGTGGACGGCAAGGGAACGTATCACAAGAACTGACGCGGCTCTCTATATGTACACGCATGTGTGTGTGAGGAAAAAAGGGGCTGTCCCCACTGTCCCCGTGTCCCCGTCGCTGCTCCGTGCGGCCGTTGTTCCCGGATAGCAAAAATCGTTTGTGGCAGTTCTTTGCGATTGTTCGGAAAACTCCGGATAAACTTTATATACGACACTCCATGCCGGTTAGTATAAAAACAATCGGGCACGCTTTATGCCGAAAGGGGATTTGAATAATTTGCCCATGTGTCAATGTACCGATTTATTGATTTGCTGCTATGTACAATTTACCAATGCGCCAATGTGCCAACCGGGCCGCACTCTATCCGTAGGTGATTGGCCGTTGGTTCATTATCATCATCTATCAAACTCACGTTAAACAAGAAACCATTCATGAATAAGACCGAAACAGCCCTTCTCTATTTTCCGGACAGTACGCCGAAAGTAGCCGTGCGTCATCTGATGCGCTGGATCGCCCGGTGCGCACCGTTGCTCCACGCCCTGGAAGCCACTGGATACCATCCCTGTCAGAAATCCTTCACCTGCCGCCAGTTGCAACTCGTCTACCTCCACCTGGGAGAACCGTGATTCCCCCTGGAATCTGCCACAGACTGTCCGAGAACTCTTCCTCTCTCTTTGAGCGTGGATTACGCGGAAAGAATAAAGAGGGAAGCGTGCCCCCCCTGAAGTCACCACATGACGCAAGTGCTGGCCGAGTTCCCGGACAGTTTCCCCAAAGGGTCAAAAGGGGTCGGAAGGGGTCACGCCGCACGGACGTGAAGTTATCTTTGCAGTGTCAGAAGGAAGAAGCCGCAACCCGGCACAAGATTACAAAAATCCTGGTACAAGATTCCGCGGATCTTGCCCCAAGTTTCACCGAACGCCGCAGCAGTGTGCGCCTTGCTCCTACCTGACACTTTTCCGATAATAATAACCCTTTAAAAACAAAAACGATGATCAACTACAGTATCTCACTCCGTGCCAATCCCAGTGACCAGGATGCTCCCAAGAAGGCTTATGCCAACGCCCAGTACTCAGAAATCATGACACTGGACAAGTTTGCCGAGCATATCTCGACTCACGGCTCCAAATACAACCGTGCCGACATCCAGGCGGTCCTGATCCAAGCGGTGGACTGTATGCGGGAGCAGCTTCTGGCAGGACAACGCATCCAGATGGGCGATCTGGGCACTTTCTCCATTCATATCAACAGCATGGGAGCCGAATCACTGGAGACATACAATCCCGCCATCCATGTGAAAGACCTGAACGTGCGCTGGAAAGCCGGGACCCGTTTCCTCAGCTTGCTGAAAGACAGCGTATTCAACCTGGTCCCTACCCGAAAGGCTGCCAAGCTGGTGGTTAAAGCCCTGAAAGCGGGGAAAAACACCGTGGACCTGACGGGAGAGGCTTCCGGACCAGATGACAAGACGGAAGAAAACGCCTGAACTTTCCGGGCTTCTGAAGTCTGATAGTATTTTGCCTTTCTGAAATGAAACGGTTACTCTGAAGTAGACCTGTATTTCTGTAAAGATCTGCCTTTCTGAAATAAAACGGTTGTTCTGAAGTAGACCTGTGTTTCTGTAAAGATCTGCCTTTCTGAAATGAAACGGTTACTCTGAAATAAACCTGTAAGCACTCAATTTAGGGCATCCCCCTTCGAAAGGGCACTTTTCAGTGCCCTAAACCGAGTTTTGTTAATTAATTA